>JBDHQY010000004.1:0-16199 GCA_039807315.1 Steroidobacter sp.
CCCGGCAATAGACGGTCGAAGAATTTCCCGTCTTCATTGAATTTCGTCACCGCCGCCTCACAGCTAGAGGATGTTTTAGACCGCGCTTACTTGCCGATCTGATTGGCGATCGGACGAATGGCGACGATCACGTTTTCCATATTTCTCATCGCAGATTCGACATTGCGGATCGGCTCGCCGGTGCAGTAGGCGTCGATCAGGGCGCTGCCCCTCTCCACGAGCGTGGACGCCTTAGGAGCAAAGCTCGCTGCGATCCGGGCGATGGCGACCCCGGATTGCAGATACGCGCACTTGTCGCGAAGTTTGGCATCGACGGACGCGACCTTGCTGTCAGCGGCCGTCATGCAGCCGCCGAGCGAGAGCGCGAGCGGAAGGGCAAGGATAATGCTTCGCATGTCAGGACCCCTTCGGGGTGTTGTTGATCTTGAACAGAGCGTACAGGGGCGGGATCGCGGCGACGCCCCACGTCACGGCCTGGATGACGAAATTGACGACGCCGTTGGCCTGATCTGTCGTCAGCCAGCCCTTTGAAGCCGCGATACCCGCGATGACGCTGATGGCGTAGCGGACGATGACCATAAGATTGTCGTTCATGGAGTTTCCTTTCATGCAAAACAGGAGCGCTTGCCGAAGACCTCTTGATCAACGGTGCAGCGGATGACGGAACAGCCAGAGGCGAACAGGCTGATAGCGAGGACGATCATGATCGCCCGCATCACTTCGTTCCCGGATATGAGGCCCACGGAAGCTGGAAGTGCGGACCGTCCTTGAAACTGGTCCAGTCGCCTCCCCATTCGATCGGCACTTTCTCCGCTTTGGCCGCCGCCTTCATCGTCTTGGCGAGGCGACTGTAGAGCGGCCAATCCCATTTCAGTTTTCCGCCGATCATCGCGGCCAAATCGACCGCGTGTGAGAAGCCGTTCGCAGCGATAATGTGACGAGACTTCATCGTCTTGGATGCGCCTTTTCGGACCATCTCGCGCTGTTCCTCGATCGTGCGAGCGCCGCAAGTCACGATGAAATCGAGGTCCGTCATCTGCGCTGCTCGCTTCACGACGCGCACGAGGTCGGGGTGGACCTTCTTGAGAAGGCCCACTGACTTGGAATTCAATTCCATGGAAACAATCCTGTTATGGAGAGGGAGGAATACCCGCTAGGATCGCAGCGGCGCGGTCGGAAGTGATCAGGCCGGCCGGAACGAGCGCGTTGACGCCGTCAATCGTGCGCTGATCGGTGCGGTCGATATAGGATGCGCCGAGCGCCTTATCGTACCAAAGTTTGACGCCCGCATTCACCATCGCGGCGTTGACGATTGCGAGCTGTTCGGGATCGGTGAACAGGTCCATGAATTCGAGAAAGCTGAAGCGCGTCGGATAGACCGGGATCAACGCCGCCGCCTCGATTGCCTCCGCGCTTGGCTGGGGTTCCTGCGAAAGCCACGCTTTCAGGTATGGTCCCTCCCCATCATCCTGCGCGATGAAGTCGACATTCGGGACGAAGCCGAGATTGATCAGTCCCTGCGCGATCATAGCGTGGCTCCGTAGAAATAGGTGTTGAAGGCGTTTCCGCCGACCGTCTTGTTCCCCGCGCCGTTCGCCCAGATATACATCTCGTAGAAATCTGTACCGTTGCAGACATCGATAATCTGCCCGCGAACCGCCTGAGGGTTCGTCAGGTAGGTCGCCTTGATGTCCAGATTCGCGAGAGCCGATCCGTTCTTGTAAATCGCAAGATTGATCTGCTGCTGATCGACAAGGCCGCCGGAGAGGTAAGCCTGCCCGCCGATCATCAAGAGTCCGGCAGGCGGCGTCCATCGGCTTGTGCTGGCGTCGTATTTTCCGCCTTCGTCGATGACCTCCGTCGGGAAAGGGATTTTGGTGAAGGTGGATGGCGCGATGCCGGTGAGGTCCGCGCCGTTGCGGTGAGCGCGGAAAGCGGACGCGATCCGGCGATAGATGGCGTCGGCCTTTTGTTTGCTGAGCGCGTCCGTGTCGGAGATTGCGTCAGCAACGCCAGTCACCCGGTTCCCATTCGCCTGAATATTCCCCGTAAACAGACCGGACCCATCAAGGGGAGCCGATCCTGTGAGAGCGGTCGCGATGTCAGAGAAATTGCTGTTGACCGCCGCAGACTGGATTTTGCTCCCCGGGGTGAACGGGGGCTGAGGGAGGCTGTAGGAAGCGCCTGTTCTCGGCATCTGGTTATCCCATGAAAAAGCCGCCCGGAGGCGGCTGGCTTGATTGGTCAGGAATTCCAGCTAGGCTTTGAGGGGCAAAGCTGGGGGGGGCAGATCGCCGAAAGCGAAGCGCTAACCCATGGCCTGATCGGAGGAGAAGGCAATTGTCACGGAGAAATCTCCCGCCGCTGCAAGTCGGCACGACATATCGGGTGTCGGATTTCGAACTTCTGGAGTTCTCGGCCGGCAGTCTGTGGAAGACGGTGACAGGCGAAGATACAGCCATTCTCCGTCTCCACCTCGCGAATGCGACCATACTTGAGATACCGATATCAGATGACGCGCTTCGCCATCATATGAGGCTCCTTGTGTCCGCCTACCCGACAGAAGCGATAGAATTTTTGAAAACGCAGCCATGGTGCCCCGTTGGATTGAAGGAAGAAAAGTGAAGGCAAAGCGATGAAACTCACGCCCGGACAGATTGGCGGCGCGGTCGCCATAGGAATCGGCATGCGGCTCGCACGAGGGGGCGAGATTCACTACGGAGGATGGGGCGATGGGGTTCTGTTCGTTGCATTCTGTCTGCTCTTGCTTTGGATTTTCTGGCCGTCACGGCGAGACGGCGTAGAGGCCGGTTCCCATCAGGAGGCGGGCGATAGCGTCTCGTTTAGAGTCGGCCAAGCGCTGAACCGCGTTCGGAGGCGATTGCGTCGCGCTTCTTGAGCCCCCGGCGGAAATAATGTCGGCGATCTTCTGGACGTTGGATTGCGTCATCCTGTCGGCGGCGGCTTTTGCGCCCATACCGGCAAGGGACGCCGCGCCGACCCAAGGATTGACCATTGCCCCGCCCACACCCAAAGCGGCCATCAGCCCATTTCCCGAGGGCGAGAGTTTTCCTGCCAGACGAAGGGCATTCTGCGCCGGCGTCCCCATGACCACCGTTCGCAAAGCTTCTTGCTCATCCGGGGTAAACCCGCGCGGCTTTTCGAGAATTCTCCGGATGTTTTGCCGAGTCGCATTGTCAACGTTGCCGCCAGACCCCGTTGAACCTGCCCTCAATTCCGCTCGAGCGACAGCATCGTCAACCTTATCAAGCTTGAACAGGCGGGACGCAGCACTGCGCGCCTCTCCCAGAGCCTGTGCGGCGGTCTGCGAATTTCCCGTCAATATTTCCCCGGACTGCGGATTCGCGACAGCATCATCGATATGCTCGATGATGCCTCTGATGATGGAATTGTTGGATTTGTTGCCAGGAATGTATCCGTTGTTCGCGACCTTTCGGAGGGTGTCCAAACCTGTCAGCGTGACATTTTGGCCTTGCAAGTCTTGGAGGCGCTTGATGACGGCGGCGGCTCCGGGCTGCAATGCAGGATCATAGCCAAAGTTCGCGAGGTCATTGGTGATCGTTTGGTTAAGTCTGGCGCTCGCCGCAGGCGTGAAGATAACGCCCGACTGATCGGCTCTCGCATACGCGGCATCCTTAACCGCTTCGATCTGCGTCCTATCCGGAATGGCTGGCTTTGCGTTGAAAGCCCCGGCGACCTTTTTGATGGCGGCCGAAAGCCCCTCTCCGGCCACGTTTCCCGCCGCTCCAACACCCGCTCCGAGCAGCGCGCCTGTGCCGATATTCTGATCGTGTCCCGACGCCCCTAGCGCTCCATACCCTGCGCCCTCTGCGGCCATTGCGCCAGTTCGTGCAGCGAGTCCGGCAGCGCCGCCCCCGATTTGCAGCGCCTGAGGGAGAAGCCGCGTCGCCGACAATCCGACTTTAGAAGCCGCCATCGGTACAGCCAGGGACACGCCAATATCCGCTATTTCTCCCGGCAATCTCGCGCGGTCGCGAGATGCTTGCGTTTTTTCTCGCTCTGCGGCCGTCCCCTCACCGCCCATATAGCCAGCGAATTTATCAGCGTATCCGAAAGTAGCGGCATTCGCCGCGATGCGCGCTATATCATCCGCCGCGCCGCCTAGCTTCTGATACCATGCCCGGTCATCGCTCTGAGCCGCCGACGCTGCGCGAGGGGGCTTTGTGGCCGGGAATGACGCCCAAGGATCAGACGCCGTGGCCGTCGCGGGGAAAGCTTCCCACGGGTCGGCCATCAGGGCACACGCCTTTCGACGCCGTTAGGATCAACGAATACCGTGCCGCTCGGAAGCTTCTTGGCTTCGTCAATCGATTGAACTCGGACAGGCGCGCCAACTGCCTTAGCCGACGCCGCTTTCGGCATCACGTATTCGCCTGGAGAATCGACCCGGAGCATTGGGCTTACGCCGCTCAAGTCCTTCTGGCTCTCCAGCATCTTGTCCGCCAGAGTGTTGTGTCGCTCGATTTTGTATCGAGCCGCGCGCTCCGTGATGTCGAGAACGCGGCGGATCGTGCTTTCATCAAGATTGATGTCGCCACCGATCGCCTGAAGCGCGAATTCGCGGTCAGCGTTGCTGATGCCGGAACCAGCGCCAAGCCCTTTGACGGTTTCGAGCACGATCGGCTTGACCTGCGTTCGGAACGTCTCGGTATTGGTGATTGAGCGCGGATCGGCGACGCCCATAGCTGAACCAATCTTTTGCAAGGCCAGCTTGGCGTCTGCTCCGAAGCCGGAGAACACCCCTCCGGCCTCGTCAAGCTGTGAGCGCGCACTGTGAAGGGCCCGGATCGTGTCAACGGACGATCTGGCCGTAGCAGCGCTTTCAACAAACTGATCCCCCAGGCCCTTGAGGATCGGATTGACGGCGTTGTTCACCGTGACGCGAGAGCCGGCTGGGCCAAACTTGATATCGTCATTGCGCGTTCGGTAGGCGGGCTGCTCATCGGAAATTCCGAATTTCTTCCGCTCTTCGGCGGTGAGCGGCCTCGCTCCTTCTCCCAGAAGATCGCGCTCCGCTTTCGTCGCATTGGCCTCCTTGATGCGACGCTCAATCGGCGCATTCGACAGGTTCGCGCGTCCCTGCTCGATCTGGATGCGCTTCGCTTCATCATCCAGAGGATTGCGGGACAGTTCTTTGACGAGGAAGTCCGTCACCATTTTCTGGCCCTGTCCAGCGGTGCGCGGGCTTGCCATGAGCGCACCGGCTATTCTCTTGATGCCATCGGGGACTTGAACGCCCGCTACGCCGGGGCGGGGAGCGCCGGACATGGAGGCAGGTGCGCCCGCAGCGACTGGAGGCGGCATAGCCGGCGACGGAGGCGCAACCGAAGGCGGCTGCTGCGGAGACGCTGGAGAAGGCGAAGATGGAGCTCCCATCGCAACCGGCGGCACGCCATTCTGCGCGAAGGCCGGCAAACCGGGTGATGGAGTTTCCGCGCCCGCAGGAGCCGGGCCTGCCGGAGATGCGTCCGTCATTGTTGCGGGCGGAAGCGCAGCCATCTGGACGCGGTCGCCTTGCGGAACGAACGATGGCATCCCCTCTTGGGGCGCTCCAGACGGGAACGGAACCGCTGCGCTCGGAGGGCCGCCAGCAAGTCCCAAAGCCTGCTTCGCATAGGACAGGCGCGATCCCGTATGCGGGATGCCGGGCCGGAGGAACTGGTCCTGGAAGATGCGCGTTGCGGCGTCCTGATCAGGCGCGGCCCGAAGCGCGTCCAGAACCTTCCCTTCAGGCGTATTGGTCAATTCATGACGAAGGAAGCCGTAATTCGCATCATAGGAGGTCGGATCGAGGCCCTGCGACTGCGCCCAGTTCTCAAAGGCAACGCGACGTGGTCCGGTCCATTGCGCATAGCCGAAGCCGCCGCGCGATCCCGGAACGGTCGGGTTGATCTCCTGAAGACTACCGAAGCCACCGCTTTCATGCCCGAGATTGCCGACGACTCCGGCGGCTTGCTCAGGCGTCAGTTTGAAGTCGCGCTGGAGATCGCCCATCATGCGGCCACCGATTTCCGCGAAACCGGGGCCGGATTGCCACGGAACCGGAGGCGCCGGGAGATTGCCGCCGGCAGAAGGCGTGACAGCCGCATTTGATACGACAGGACTCGGAGCCGGTGATGCCGTCGGTGTAGGAGTGGCGCTTGATCCGCCAAGAAGGCGGGAGATCATCCCATAGCCGTTGCTTGGCGGTTCGGGAGGCTTAAAAGCAGAGGTGTCTGCGCCCAGCGCCTTAGCCATCGCAAGGCGTGAATCGTAGTCTTGCTGCTTGCTTTCCTGCGCCAATTTGGCGTCGTCATAGGAAAGGACGGCCGTATTCGCCAAATTGGAAAGGCCCTGCGTCCAATGCTTGATTGGTTGCTTGTTCAGGTCCGCGAGCGCTTGCGCGATCTGGCGCCGACGCCAGATTGTGTCGTCAGTGTAAGTGCCGGAATCTACCGCCATATCAAGCAGCCTTCTTCTTTGCTGACATGCCGAGATAAATCAGGCCGCCGGGCACGCGGGAATAATCCACGTTCATCTTGCCAGATGCGTCTTTCGCGACGGCGTTCGGATAGACCTGTGCGACTTCCTGCGCGACAAGACCGCGATGCCGGCGACCATCATCAACTCCTGACTCCGGCTTATAATCGAAGTCGATCACATGGAGGCTGTCAGGCCGCTCCCCGACAACATCAACATTTTCTTTCGACGTGATGTCCGATCTCATCCAGCCGCCAAGCGCAGCGCTCCCAAGTCCAAACAAGCCGCTCATCATGGCGTTATTGGACTGCACCTCAGAATTATAGGCCGCCAAATCCGCCTGATACTTCGTGTTGACCGCTCCGATATAATCCGTAGGAGCAACGCCGGATGTTGGCGTCTGGCCGAAATTCGGCTGGCTGACCTGTGAACCGCTCATCAGCGCGGAAATTTCATTGATCGGCTGATTGCGTTCCGTCAACGCCGTCTGCGCCGCCTTTCCATAGGCATCGACATAAGCCTGATCATAGGCGCTTTGGCGCTGCGTCGAGAAGTTGCGCATCTCCCGATCGTAAAGTTCCGTACCGGGGCGGATGCCCTTGTTGATCAAGGACGATTCCAGCGCGTTTTTCTGATCGCTCCATTGCGGATCGAGAAGCCCACGCTGGAATTGCGCGAGTTTGTTGTCAATCGCCGCATCGAACTCAAAAGGCTGATTGAGGATGCCCCTGATCTTGTCAGACTGCTCTACGCCGATATTCCCAAGATTGGTCTGCGTCTGCAACCCAAGATCATAGAGCCGCTGCTGTTCGGGCGAATAGGTCGTTGTCGCTGTCAGCGTCGGTACTTCAACCCATTTGCCATCAGAATCCGTGAAGCCGCGCGTCCCCGTCTGGTCGTATGTCAGCGTCCCTTGCGGCGTAATTTGATTGGTCGAATTGACAAGGTTCTGCGTAATCGCCGTGTCGCGGTTCATGGCGCCCTGCGCCTGCGCCGTTGCCTTCGGATCGGGCGCTGCGGGGGGGCTAGGGCTTGAAACCATGGTGTGCAATCCTCAGTTTCCAGCGCTCAATGAACGCTGGAAGATCATCGACGGTCAGGCTGTAGACCATGCCGTCTTCGTTGCCGTAGTACCGTCTAGCGACGCCCTCGAAGCGCCAGCCTAGCCCGGTCTTCTTGTCCGCCAGCATGCGAAGAACCGGCTTATTGCTGCGCTTTGTGTGAGATTGGAGCCTTACGCATCCAATCTGGCGGAAAACGTAGTCGATTACCGCACACCAGCCGCCGCGATAGACGACCGCTCGACCGGCAAGCGACAGTTCTATCCCGTTCCTGTCGTGCCCGGTGAATACATAACCGCCGACCATCTCGCCTACGTCGTTTGCGATGCCAATGGCGCCATCGACGGTATAGAACTCAACGCCGCACCGCTCCCCCACCCAATCTGCGATCTTTTGATAATTCCCGAAGACCAGACGCATCAAATAAAGCCGCCGTCCTCATAGGTCGTATCAAAACCGAACACGCGCAACTCGAACTCAGGGCCAGGTGATGCATCTGGCATCGGCTGGATGTTGGCGGTCATTGTCACCGCCGCGCAGAATCCCATTCCCGGAGCGCTGCGCCAGTCTGTCTTGGTGGTAAAACTGCCGCCCCAATCGTCAACATCCCATTCCGCGTCATCCCATAGCGCGCCGACATTGACGATAGATTGCGGGGTATAGATCGAAGCGTCATCCCGAAAATCAACATTGAAGCCGAGGCCGGGGGAGAAATCAGAATCGGTTGCATAGATCGGACGTAGCGCCGTCCATCGTTTTTGCCGTCCCCTTTCGCCGAAAAACTGGAACGCCCCCTTGATTGTCCCCATCAACGAAGAGCTGATGTCAGTACCGCTCACGTCGGCTTCATAGACCTTTCCATCATTGCCGCCAAAAAAGATACGGTCGTTCCATACCTCCCAACAGTTGGCGTTCATACCGGTGAATCTGCACCAAGCCCCGTGTTGGGTATTCATCACAAACTGGACCTGCTCCGCATTCTCTTGCACGGGAACATTCAGGACGATGCGCGTGCCTCGCGCATAGCTTTCCAGTTGCCAGCCAAAATTCTCACCGTAACTCAGCGCCGCCCGGTTCATCGCATTGAGAATGCGATCCGTGAGAGCGACTTTGACTATCGCGGCGCGCTCAAAAATCATTGCCTTGGAGAGTGGAACAACGCCATCAACGCAAATTATCGCCAGGTCTGCGCCGGCGCGCTTCAGACAGCGCCGGCCAAGCGGGGAGCCAATGTTAAAGACCCCAACGAGGCTGAAAGTCGTCGCCGGATCGCCTCGATAGACCATCACCTGACCACGGCTCGTCACGAAGACAGCGTAGTCTTCCGGTCCGTTACCCGCATCTACCGACCATGTTCCCATGGCCTCGACGTGACCGCCAAGGGACATCACCCCGCCAAGTTCAAAAGTCGTCGCGGTCCCGGCGATGGAATCTGTCGCGAGATATACGACCTTGGTAGAGGCTTTTGGCACGAACCATAGGCGGCTCTTATAGACATTTACCCCAATAAAATCAGCCGCGGTGACAGGCCCGGTGATAGAGGGGTTTGACCATGTTGAGCCGTCGAAAACCTCGGGATCGTCATCGCCATTTACGCAGTAGAGGTAGTGACCTCCAGACGTGGTAAAATTGACGTGCTGCCACCGATTATTCGTCAATCCGGATACCGCCGAGACTGCGGTCCCGGACGTAACGTCAAAAATCTTGCCGTTCGATGCGGCGAAGATAAACGTCTGAACCGATCCATGGTAGGCCATCACGGACTCGACTGGCTCACCATCTCCTGTGTCGCAATGAACAACATGGCCCTTCCGAAGCTCGACCCACCCTGGTTGCGGGAACCAATTGTCGAGGGCTACCGCCCGCTTCGGCGGCATCGCAGCGATGGGGGATGCCGCGTCCCATCCCTCAACGGGAGCCGGTATCGACGCTCCTTTGGCGACCACGCCCCTATTGATCGGCGCGATTGAAGCCGGAGACCGAGAAGCTGCGATCTTGCGCATCAGCGACCGGGAAAATATCCGTCCTGAATCTGCGCGGACGTGATCAAGAGCGGTAAGCGACGCTTGTTCATGCTCAGCGTCTTCATGCCGCCATCACGGGCCTTCAGGCGGTTTACATAGTCAACATACTCGGACTGGAAGTCCGCATAGGCGAAGCCTTTGACCTGCCATAGACGCCACTTCACGCCGAGAATCATGGCCTGTTCGTCAACGATCGGGATATCGCTGTCCGCCCTCATCCACGAATCGTATGTTCCGTCTTGCTTGGCGACCCAATTCTTCGACACATACTCGAAGACGAGCGCCGATGGCGTATCGTTGGAACTTGGCGGGGGCCATATGCGGTAGCGCGCTGACTGATTTCCGATCTGTCGCCAGCGACGGCGCGGGCCGGTTGCGAAGACGCCGCTTTGGAGGGCTTGAGACTGCTGCGGACTGATGGGGCCAATCAACTGCCAGTGATTGGTTCGATCCCACCACGTGTCAGTGATGTAGTGATCAAAGTCGGCCGGCAAGTCGAATGTGTCTCGTACGAAGCTGAGAGCGGCGCCTGTCTTGGTCGCGATTGCTTCCATGGACAGGCGCACACTGGTCGCGTCGATCACTTCAACGACGCGCTGCGCTTGCGGCATACCCTCGCCGGAAACGGCGAAAGCGTTGGCGACGATCCCGGCCGTCGAAGAAATCCCCGAGACGACGGCCGAGCCGGTCGAGACGTTCCCGATTAGAACAGACGGCGCGCCAATGTTAATGACGAAATCGAATTGCAAATCTGTCCAGTCATGCGACTGGTAGAGATCGTTCGCGTCACGATTGACCAGAGCGAATAGCTGCTTGACCTGAGGATCATCCGATGTCGCTACGGCGGCCGGAGGCGGAAGCCCCAACTCATTAGCCGCCTGAACGACAATCTGGAGCAGATTCATCGCCATCATCAGGCCGACAGGTAGGAAACCCAATGCGTCGCGGACACCCTGATGAAGCGTCGCGAAAGGTTCTGCGCGACGCTGACGCTCGCATTTGAGCCCGCCGCGTTGATGTCATGACCCGATGGCGGGAACACCAGGGCGGTCGTCGATGTGCTGTTAAACACGATATACTCCTGCCACAGCGGCGCATCGCTTGGGAGAACGAGAGCAGTCTGGCCGCCGGCGGTCGTTGCTGTGACGCCGGTCGAGTCCGTACCGATAGCGCCAGCGCCGGACTGCGTGGTTCCGACGCCGGCAACGGTCGCAACCTGGTATCCGAGGGCGACAGCCTGCCGCGCCGGCAGGCCAAGTCCCATGAGTTCATTGGCCTGCATATGCAGCCTCCGTCTTCGGCGGCCGGCCGCGACGACGCGGGGCCGCAGGTTCGTCTTCGCCGTCGTCGGCGAGGGCCTGCGAAAGCTGTTCGACCTTCGCCATCAATTCCGCGATCTTCTCGTCCCGTCGCTGGAGTTCTTTCTGCATCTCATGCAGCGGCGCGCCCTTGGCGGCGGTTTCCAGAAATTTTCGGGCCATGTCGCACCAGGCGTTGGCGCCCATGCCGACGTTCTGCTTTTGCGTGTCGTTCAACGTCGCGAGTTGTTCCACCGTCGCGATCTTGAAGTATCGCAAGTTCTCGACGATCTCAGGGTTGACCGGAAAGAGCAGAGACAGGGGCGAACCGTCCGGCGTCTGCTCCTGGTTAGCCTTGTAGAGCATCCATTGCCGGGGAAACCGTTGAGGATCGTCCAGCCCGACAGGGCGGTCGATTACATCACGTTCGCCGGGCTGCTGGATGCGCACATAGTCGGCCCCTTCATGCACGGGGCGGCCTTCAGTCTTCGATTTGATCGGATTGACCACCGAGCGTCGATAGAACTGCACGAAGAGCTTTTCGTCGCTGCCGAACGCGACCAGACCGCCGTTCGGATCGAAATTCTGCTGAAAGGACGGGATGTCCATGAGTGCTCCTGATAAATGGGGAGGGGACAATCCCCTCCCCTTCACGCTTAGGTTGTCGCGCCGACTGTCGGATAGTTCAGGACGCCCGGCGCGAGATTCGACGCGGCAGTGGCCGTCGTCACCAGACCGGTGATGGCCTCATCTCCCGCAGCCGGCGAGGCGTCGAGACGGCCCGTGGTGCCCATGGAGTAGAGCTGCTGGTTCGCAGTAACGCCCGTCGTCACGCTGATCGCTGGGCAAATGCCGGCGCGTTGCAGCCAGAAAAACGCGGCCGACACGGTGCCCGCGGCGGCCGAGACAGCAGCCGGAACGACGCCGACCAAAAGGCCGAACATCCCGACATCCGCAGCATTGACGCCAGTGGCGGCCCACCCGGTCGAAAGTCTGCATACGTCGCCGACCGCCTGCGCGGAAGTCGAGCTGACGTAGACATATTCCGTCCCATCGCTGCCCTTCATGACCGTTCCGACCGCGAACGGCGGTCGGGGGTATTCGGGGGTCGCGCTGTTGAGATAGAAGACCGCCGAGAAATCGACGCCTTCGGAGTTGGTCGTATTGAATGGCATGTGATGATCTCCTTTCGCGTCGGATCAGGTCGTCAGAGCGCCTTGGAGGAAGGCGTTGCTCATGGTCATATTGCCGGCCCAGCCCATGAGCTTGACCATCGCATCCTGGTTGACGCTGAAGCGGTCAGGATCGAGCGGGACCATGTTGCGGTCGCGGTGCGGACGGAAGAAGATGTATTCTGTGTTGAGGAAGTACATGTTCACTCCGGTCGGAACGCCGCCGAGCGCAAAAGAGCTGTTGGAGCCGAAGTTCGACCCGTCTCCCGTGACACCCTGCCAGCCGCCATCGAGCACCACGTCGGAGTCCATGAATTTTACTGACGCAAATCCAGCCTTCGCCACGTCCGAATTCTCGTTCGTGATGCGCTGGATAGCGTGCAGGGACTCGTTGTAGGCCCGCCAAGCCGGATCGCGCGCCACAATCAGGTCAGGACGATCCGAGCCGCGAACAAGCCGCGTATACATCGCGAGCATCTGCGAATAGGCGTTGGCGGCCGAGAAAGCCGCACCGCCATCCGTCGCCGACGAATACACCTGGTTGCGCCAGAAATTCCACGTCCCGCGATCGATGCCGCCCACGGTTCCCGATCCGGGCGACGTAGCGACAAGGAATTGCAGGCCGCCGATCTGCGCCGTCTGCGAACCGTCCGAGTAGATGTCATAGGCGAGACCGTTCTTGAACGTCCGCTCGGCATTCGAGATTCGGGATTCGAGAAGGTCGATGACCTGCTCTCGCCCCGAGTTCTGGAGCATTTCGAGGCCCGACATTGAGACGGCGACCGCCGCCTGCCGGATCGGAAATTCGGCCGCCGTGATGATGTCGGACGGCGCGATATTCAGAACCTCGTAGCCAGAATACCGCTTGTACGTGGTGTTGTTAGCGTACTCGATTTCCTGAACGATGGTGCGGCCACCGCCGAAGGGCTTGACCTTGCCGCGCGTATTGAGGCGCGTCAGAACCGCGTTATTGCGGGTAACGTTGTCCGCGAGCCGCTTCGAGCGGTTGCGGAGCGTCGTGGTGACGATTTCCGAAAGATTGGGGGATGGCATCTGCCGGGTTTCCCTTCATTGGGTCACCGGGAATCAGAGAAGGCGGCCTCGATTTCCTCTCTCAGCGTTCCCTTGGCTTCGGGCATGCGATGCGTGACGGGAGAACCGCGCACGGAAGAGCCTGCAAGACGGGCTTTTGACGCCTCGTCCGCAGCGGTCTTTCGGCGCTTTTCTTCGTCAGCCCTCGATTGCTCCGCCAGAATGGCCGAGCGAACCTCGGGATTTGCATAGACGGCGCGATCATATGCTTCCTGCAACAGCTTATCGTGCGCCCAAAACGGATTGGCGCTCTTCAGATGAGGAAGCATCGCCATCATTTCCGTCTGGACCGCCTCGAAATGCGGATGCGAGGAAGCAAACGACGTTACCGTCTGCTCGATCGTTTGCTCTTCACGGATTTGCTGGTTTCTCACCCATTGGGCGAGACCATCAACGCGCGGGTCGAGCATAGGGGCTGGAGAGGAACGGGAGCCGGGCTCTGGCCCGGTCATGGTTCCAAGATCGACGCCAAACTGTTGAGCTAGCTGCCTGATCCCAGCGACCGGATCGCGGTTGAGCATGTGATGCGCTGCCAAAAGGGCGTTGAGCGCCTGTTCTGACTGCATCCCAAGCCGCCGCGCTTCCGAGTCGAGAGGCGAAAGCATCTGCTCGAAGCGTCGGGTTTGTTCGGAATACTGACGAAAGCCGTTGCTGACCTCTGTCTCTCGTTTGACAATCGCGGCTTTGAGCGCCGGAGAGAGATTCGACCATTCGGCCTTTGCATCAGCCGCCCAACTGACCGGAGGGGCTTCAGAGGCGTTTGATGGCTTCTGATCGCTTGCCTTGGCCGCGTTGTCCGCAGCGGGTGTTACAGTTTCCGCCGGTTTGGCGGGCTGTTCCTTGCCCGGCGCAGCCTGTTCAGGCGCGGCGTCGGGTTTCTGAGCGAAGCGGCCGTTCTCGTCGCGGTGACGGTCGGCCGATTGCCCTTCAACAGGGGCCGCAGCCGCCTGTTCCTGTGATTTTCCTTCCGCTTCGGTGAAGGACGCTTCCAAAGAAGCGCGAAGATTGTCTTCCTCAGCCGGGCTTTCCGGCTGGGTCTCCATGTTCTGATCCATGGGGTTCCTTCTATTGACCTATCGACCTATCGACCTATCGACGAGACAACTGATCGTATGCGCGCGCTACATCGCGACCGATGCGACCTGAATCGTCATATCGTCGGTCGCGAATCGTCTCGTTGCCAACCTCTGTGCATCCGTGCATGCGTGTGACTGCGCGAAACGCCGCTTTGCTATCGTAGAGCTTATTATTCAGCGGGTGGCGCATGGCCGTCATCGTGTCTCCAATAACATGATGCGTCTCCACGCGCTCGACATGGACAAAGCGCTTGTCGATCATCCCGAACTTATCGACGGATGGATGGTCGAGCGGAATGCCGTACCGTGCTGCATGAACGAAGGTTCGCCGACTCACTTCGCCGCCTTCCTCGGTTGCGATTTCGCCTGCTTTGCTTTCTCGCTCATGATCTCCAAGGCGTTGTCATGCTGCGCTCGATTTTGTTCTGATGCTCGCTCGTCAGCTTCGGCGCTCAATTTGGCCTGACGCTCCATGCCATCCGCCTCAATTGCAGCCTTGCGCTCAGTGTTTTCCATGTCGATGGCGGCAACCTGCGTTTTGGCTTGCGCTTCGATCTGCATCATCTGATGCTTCATCGCCAGTTCCTGCCGCTTGATCTCAAGTTCTTCTCTTTTGATATCAAGCTCAGCGCGCATTCTCTCAATATCCATGGCGTTCTTTTGCTTCGCCATGAACAAATCCTGCTGACCCTTCTGCTGGTCGATCTGCGCCTGTTGTTGTAGACGCTGGGTCTCAAACTGCTGCTTTTGTATCTCGGCCTGCGCCTTGATTTCCTCCGGAGACGGCTTCTGCTGAGGATTGGCCGCGGCCTTCTCCATATCGTCAATCGCCTGTTCGAACGCGCTTTCCAGGTCGCGCCCGAGTTCGAAGCGGCGAAGGCCGAACAGAATAAGCTTTCCAACAACCGGCACGAGCTTTGGCTGTTGATTGCCAAGCTCAAGGGCTTGAGGCAGGAAATTCGCAAGCGCCCCGAACAGTTCAACAACAGCTTGTTTGCCGGCCTCTTGGTCCGGCTCAATGATCGACTTCGCCTCGATGTCGATCCTGAAGCCGCGCAGCTTATCATCCCGAAGCAGTTTGATCGCTTCGAGGAACGCCTGCTTCGCCTCCTGCATCGGATCGGGGGCTGGAGCCATACCGGGAACAGGCGGCTGCGGAGCGGGTAGACCGCCACCAGTCGCCGACGCCCCGAACTGCTCCTGCGCGTAATGTTCATAGCCGCTGATGAGATAGAGCGTCATCGGCGAGTAGTGCTCGGCGATGATCTCCCCCATGATGCGCAGGCAATCGCCGACGTAGCGGCCGACCTCGCCCTGCATGTCGTTCAGGCGAAGCGATGCAAACTGACCTTTGATCCTTTGCTCGGTTGCGGTTTTTGCGCTGCCCTGCGCCGATTGCCCCCGGACGATGTCACTCAGGCCGGTGACCTCGAACATGACCTGCTTGACGCGATCTCGGGCGTCGTAAAGCTGCATCAGGACATTGGCGATGTCCTTGATCGGCAGCATCGATATGCCGCCTTCCAGACCGCCTTTCTGCGCGAATGCGGCCCAATCATCAACGGCAACGAGTTGGTTATCCATGCCCTCGTCGAGGATGCGAGCAAGAGCCGGAACGGATGCGTCATAACAACCGGCGGCCTTGATGGATTTCGTCAGCGACTCAATTCGAGCGGTGAGATCATCCAGTTCGCGCGCCTGATCCTGATACTCGACATAGTCCGGGACAGGGACGAGACTGTCATTCGTCAGCGTCGCGCTCAGAGGCTTCGGCGTAGGCCAAAACCCCTCAAGTTTGAGGGGATCAGGCTTTACGTCCAGGGGCGCATCCGGATAGCCATCAGCGATCCAGATGACTTCGCGCGCCGGCTTGTGCCAGATTTCCCAGACCTTCGCCTTGCGCTGCTTTTCGACGCTCCTGTCATCGGCCTGCGAACTTGATTTGTCCCCGCTCGGATGCCAGTCGAGCGTGACG
>JBDHQY010000408.1:0-3184 GCA_039807315.1 Steroidobacter sp.
TGTTCGCGCGCTTTTCCTACGACAAGCTCGACAGCATCTACTTCCCGCGGCGCGGTCAGCAGCTCGAGATGGAGTGGCGGGGAGAGCGTCGCCGCTTTGGCGCCGACGACAATTTCGATGCCTACCAGATGAACTGGCTGATCGCGCGCTCGGTGGGACGCAACACGTTCATTTTCTGGATCGAGGGCGGCACCACGGTCGACGCCGTTTCGACGCCGGAGAACTTCTTCAACCTGGGCGGCTTCTTCAATCTGTCCGGTCTGGCGCCGAACGCGCTGTCCGGGCCGCATTACGGCATCGGCCGGCTCATTTATTACCGCAAGATCGGGCGCGGCGGCTCGGGCGTGCTGGACCTGCCGGCGTATGCCGGCATTTCGCTGGAGGCGGGCAATGCCTGGATGAATCGCGACGACATGAGCTTCGGCGACCTGCACAAGGATGCGAGTCTGTTCTTCGGCGTGGATACGCCGCTCGGTCCGGTCTATCTGGCCGGCGGCTACGACGAGGGCGGCAGCAAGGCGTTCTATCTGTTCCTGGGCAGAACGTTCTGAGCCTGTAAACGCCGAGTCTGTGACGGCTGGCTCGGGGCCTGCCTCGTGCCCGCGCGAATTTCCGTCATTGCCGCGAAGGCGGGAATCCATCGGCTCGGTCAAGCCGGCTCAGGTGGGATAGGCGCCGCCAGACGAAAGTCTCCCGGCGCGGATCAGCCGTTCCAGGCCACTCGCGCCGTCGGGACGACCGGCGGGAAGTCGTCGCCGCCTCAGCGTTCGACTTTCTCGAATTCCAGCACCGGGCGGTCGCCAGGCCGGAAGTACAGGTAGCGTCCGCTCATCTTTTCCAGCGCCTCGTCGCGTTCATCGCGCGTCGCAAACCAATGCTCGCGGGTCCAGTCCTCGCCGACCAGGTTGCGGAACGGATCGGTGGAGCGCAGCTTGACCCGGATGCCGAACGGACATTGGTTCGGAAGCGGCGCGGCCAGATTGTGTTCGTGACAGATGGGCACGTTGATTTTCCTGGATTTTTTTGACTCTCGAATAAGACGCTTGTCTTATCGGCCTGCTAGTTTAGCAGTCGCAGGCAGCGATACGCGGGTCCGCGACCGGCCATGTATCCCCGCGTTGTTATTCACCGTGCCGAGACCGACCTACGATAATCGGGCATGTCGGATTGCCGTTCGAGGCAGGCAAATCGAGGCGATTCAGGGCGATCATAACGGTTGCAACCCGCAAGCTCGCCCAGCTCGATGCGGCGGAAACCCTGGAATTTCTACGCTCGCCACCGGGCAATCGCCTGGAGGCATTGAAGGATGAGCGCAAGGGCCGGCACAGCATCCGCATCAATGATCGGTGGCGGGTGTGTTTCCGATGGACCGATCAGGGACCGGATACCGCCATGCGCCTGGCGCGCTATTTCGGCGGCGATGCGCGGTCCTGGCTCAATCTACAGACGGCGTTCGAATTGCGCACCGCAGAGATCGAGAACGCCCGCAGGATCGAGCGGGAGATCAAACCCGCCATGGAACGGCGCGCAGGCTAGCGCACGGTAGTTGTCCGGGCCGACGCATTCATAGGGTCTCCTGCCACGTCCGTGGCGGCGGGCTGGGAATTATTCGAAGCCGCCCCTGGAGGCTTGCTGTGTTGTGCGCACATGACAGCGGCGGTGCGGCTCCGCCTACAGCGAAGGCTTTTTTGCGGGTCCATGAGCGGCTGCGGGCCGCTGCGTGCCCGAGTTCGGCAGCGTGTCATCGGTCGCTTTTTTTCGTATCGAAAACCCCGGCGGCCGCGGTCGATGAAACCTTTCGTCGCAACCGCGTATCTCATGTAGGTCGCTTGTATACGACAAGCTGCGGCCGGAAATCCGATCCGGCGGGTACATGAAAAGGGGAGCGGCGCGCGGATGATCGTCCGTAGGACTCACGAAATTCAGGCCAGCGAACTGTCCGGACGGCCGGAGAACGGCGTCCTCATTCTGGACCTGCACACGCAGGCTGCCGACTATGGGATCGATGCGCGGCGCTGCGCGCTGCTGTGCGCCTGGAACGGTTGCCAGGACGTATCGGTGGACGGCCGCCGCATCCTGGTTGACGACGACACCTGGCTGATGCTCCCGAGCGGTCCGGCGAACGTACGCATTCGCGCGCCGCACAATGTGCACGCGCTGACGATCCTGTTCCGCCCCGGAATGCCCGAGGAAGTCCTCGGCACGCTGGTCACGCCGCAGGACCGGATGCTGGAAGACGGCGAAATCGCCGCCACCGCGGCGATCCCGTTCGCGCCGCACCTGCAGCCCCACGACCACAGTGTCACGCCGGTGCTGCTGTTCATCCGTCGCCATTGCGAAATGGGGCTGGAGGATCCGCTGTGGTACGAAGAGCAGCTGGCGTTCCTGCTGGAGCGGCTGTTGATGCGGCATCGTCATGTGGTGACGCGTGCCAAGCTGGTGCCGGTGCGTCGCGCCGCGACCCGTCGCGAGATCCTGCGGCGCATTTCGCTGGCCACCGACTACATTCACAGCAACTATTCCAGGCCGCTGATGCTGAACGATATGGCCGGCGCGGCGTTCCTGTCGCGTCACCACTTCCTGCGGCTGTTCAAGCACATTCACGACGTCACGCCGCACGAATACCTGCAGCGCAAGCGCACCTCGGCCGCGGCGCGGTTGCTGCGAAGTACGCGAATGCAGGTGGAGGAGATAGTCAGGGAAGTCGGCTTCGATTCGCGCTCGACGCTGTTTCGCGCATTGCGGCGCTTCCACGGCCTGACGCCGCGCGAATGCCGGCTCGCCGCCGAAGCACCGGCATTCATGGGTGCCATACGCCCGGCAGGCCACTGGCAGGGTGAGGACACAGCGGCGGTCCCGGTGTCCGTCGGCGCTCTCTGAGCCGCGATTCGAGTCGTGATTCCGACCTGAGAAGCGATTCGAGCGGCTGCTGATACGTCTTGTTGCAGCGGCCAGAACCCGTGCCGCGATTTCCCCGCCCGGCCATTGGCCGAAACGATTGCTCGGCCTCCGCCTTGTTCGTAGTCTGGCGCCACTACCCTCTTTCCCGAGGTGCCCCATGTTTTCGTTTCGCAAGCAGGCCGTCATGCCGGCCCCGGCCGATACCCTGCCTGGCCGCGATCGATCGATGCGCGTTTCCGAGAAGCATTTCGTCAACGGCAATCGCATCGTCGCACCGTTCCCC
>JBDHQY010000409.1:0-3183 GCA_039807315.1 Steroidobacter sp.
ACGCTCGGTCACGTTGCCGTGACGGGCGGTCACGATCAACCGAAATGCGTGGTCACCATCCTCCGAAATGCGCGGTCACGTTGCCGAAATCACCGGTCACGATGGACCGAAATACGCACCGCGAGCATCTGCTCGCGGGTGAGGAAACCCACCATGCGGCGCTCGAAGCGCTTCGCCGGCACCGTCAAGGCCTGCTCGATCATGCCCAGGTTGTCCACATCGCGCCGGGAGGCGAACCTCAGGAACGAGCGCAGCGCCGCCAGGCGTAGGTTGCGGCTGCGCACCGAATTGCCACGATCGTGTTCCAGATGGTCCAGGAATCTGGCGAGGAACTGCGCATCGAGATCACGCAACGTCAGCTTGGTGGCAGGGAGCCCGAAGCGCTGCTCGGCGAAGCGCAGCAACAGCACGAAGCTGTCGCGGTAGCACGCGACAGTCTGCGGGCTGAGCGCCCGCTGGCGGGTCATGTAGTCGGTGAAGAACTCCTGCACCAGCGCAGCGAAGCTCGGCGTAGCGGACTTATTCATGTTCGGCCCCCTGCAAGACGAAGCGTTCGAACTTCGAGCCCACCAACGCCATCAGCTCGGGCGTTCCGGTCAAGTACCAGTACGTATCGGAGATCCTGGCGTGGCCGAGGTACGTACACAGCCAGAACATCGCCTGATCGATGGGCGTGCCGGCGTCACGCCAGCGCTGGATGCGGTGAACGACGAAGGTGTGGCGAAGGTCATGGATGCGTGGCCGAGGATGTCCACCGCGGGCACGCCAGCCCAGTTGCTCGCGGAGTCGGGCGAAGACGCTGTGCACCATGTCCGATGTCAGCGACCGGCCCGGCGAGGCGACGAACAGGGACGCATCCCGTCCGTCGGGAACGAATCGCTGCCGCTGACGGAGATACGCCGACAGGGCCCCCACCACGCTGTCATGCAGCGGCAGGCAGCGAGACTTGCGGAACTTCGTCTGTCGAACGGTGAGCGTCGCGCAGGTTCGATCAAAGTCCCCGATCTGCAACTTGATCGCTTCGGAGATCCTGAGCCCGGTCGCCGCAATGAGTCCGAACAGCGTCTCGTAAGTCGATGGACGCAAGGCGCCTTGCGGTGGCAGGCGGCCGGCCGCGTCGAGCAGATCGGCGATCTCCTGCTCGCGGTAGATGTGTGGCGCGAGCCGCCGATGGCCGTGGCCGAGAATGTGCCTCGGCGGTACCTCGGTATGCGGTTCGAATTGGCGGTAGTAGGTTGCGAAGGGCCGGATCATCTCGATCCTGCGCGCGGCGGTGATCGGGCCGGTTCGTACGACGTGCGCACGCGCCCATTCCAGCTGCAGCTCAAGCGTGAGCGGTCCGCGATGCCCTCTGCTGTCGGCAAAGCAAGCGAAGCGCATCAGCTCGGTGCCAGAAGCGGTCATCGCGAACCCGAGGCGGTGTCGTTCGTCCAGATAGCGCGTGACGGCGGCTCGCATCGTGGCGTCCGCGTTCATGGCGTGCTCCCCGGCCACGGCATGGCGACGGCCGCCAGCCGCTTGAGGTCGACCTTGGCGTAGATCATCGAGGTGTCGAGCGCTCGGTGACGCAGCACGTCGGCGACTTCCTTGAGCGTTCCTCCCGTCTCGAGCAACCGACTGGCCAGCGTGTGGCGCAGGATGTGGACCCGGGTGTACGGTAAGCCGCAGCGCCGATACGCGAGCCGCACCGCATTGCGAACCACGTCCGGGCCGATCGGTTCATCCACTGGCGCTACGTGCCGCACGAACACTCGCCGGCTGGCCGTTGTCGGCCGCTCCAAGCGCAGGTACGCCGCGATGGCACGACCCGTGGTCGACGGCAGCGGCAGCACATCGGCGCGCCGCGACTTGCTCGAGCCCACGCGTAACGTGCCCGCCGTCCAATCGATGTCGTCGAGTTCCAGGGCGACGACCTCGCGGCTACGCAGGCCGAGGTCGGCGATGCAGCGCACCATCGCGCAGGCGCGCAAGCGGGAGGACAGTCCGACCGGGAAAGCGTCGAGGAGCTGCGCGAGTTCGCCGCACGAGAGTGTCCGTGGCAATGGCGCAAGCCGCCAGTGCGCCGGTGCCGCAATTACCGGCAGCAGATGCTGCACCGGCTCGCCACCCAGAGCCCGGTAGCGCAGGAAGCAGCGCAGCGCGGTGGCGAGGGGACCGGCGCTGGCCACGCTGATGCGCCCAAGCTCCTGCGCGATGAAGCGCCGCAGCTCGTCGGCGCTCGGCGTGAAGGCGCGCGGATCGTTGTCCGCGCAGCTTCGCAGCAACGATCGGACGACTCCCAACCGGCCGATGCGGGTGTTGTGGGCGAGCCCTCGCGCATCGCGCATGTGATCATCGAAGCGACGCAGTTCCTCTTCGATTGGATCGGCACGGCCCGCGTTGATCGACACGCCGGCCTCGGCGAGCGTGCTCAGCAGTTGGCGCAGCGCCGCTCGGGTCTGATGGGGACCGCGCTGTACCGGCGGCGGGCAGTCGCAGTGCGGCAGATGCTCGTCAACGAAGCGCAGAACGACTTCGTCGGTCAGATCGCCGGCGCCTAACCGGCGATGGGACCAGTGGGCGAAATGCGCAACGGCGTACACGTACGCCCGGACCGTGGCCAATGTGTAGTGGCGATCGCGCAGGCGATGCACGTACGCGGCCATGAACGGTGCGAGATCGCTCTCCTGCAGCCAAGCTGCCGGCACGCGTTGCAGGGAATCGAGAATGTCCACGGAGATCTCCTGTAGTGGGGTTGCCACTGCAGGAGACGCCCGTTCTTATGCGAAGTCCACCGGTCGATCGATGCGCCGAATGCCGCGAGGAGCTTGGGTCACGGCCGCTTCGGAGGGGCCGAGTTCGCATAAGAACGCAGTTCGCATAATTCCGACCGAGCGGGATGGGACGCAGGCTGCGTTCGAGGTGGTTGGTGTCGACCGGCAACTCCGGATCGCCGAGGAACAGCGACAGCGCGTGTCGTCGCCCGTGCGCGTAGCCCAGCGCCTGCACGAACCGGCTGGTCGGCAACAGCGCCTGGTCCTCGAGCCGCTGGCGGACCCACTCGAAGAAGGCCTCCACCTCCGACTTCGAGTGCGTCAGTCGATGCAGGTGCTTGTTGGCACCCGCGAGCTTGCGGGTGCGGATGTCTTCCTCGATCGCGTAGATCCGGCCGATCCGGGCGAGTGCTTGGCCGGCGAGTTCGGG
>JBDHQY010000410.1:0-3176 GCA_039807315.1 Steroidobacter sp.
GTCGGCGCCTGGTCGAAGATTCCGCAACAGCATCTGTCCGCGTACGGCGAGATGGTGGTGTGGGATGCGACCGGACGTCCGCAAGGGCCCGGCTCGATCCATTTTTCGGCCAGCGCCACCAGTGAGCCCGATCTGGGTCACATCGTCGAGAACCGTCGTCTGCAATGGGCCATCTATGAATCGGCGGCACTGCGCAGTCGCGTGACCGTGTTGCGGGCGCAGCTCGCGCAATTGGAGCTCGATGCGGAATGCGCTGCGGCGACGCTTGCGGATGGTCGTCGAATCACTGCGGCGCTGGTGGTCGCAGCGGACGGTGCGGATTCCACCAGTCGTCAGCTGGCCGGCATCGAAACGCATGGCCGGGACTACGATCAACGGGCTTTTGTCACCCATGTCGGTACCGAACATCCGCACGGCCGCACGGCCTGGCAGCGCTTTCTGCCGCAAGGCCCGATCGCCTTCCTGCCGCTGGCCGATGGCCGCAGCTCCATCGTGTGGAGCACTACGCCGGAGCATGCGCAGCATCTGGTCGAATGTCCGCCGGAGTCGTTGGCGAAGGAATTGGAGCAGGCGCTCGGCGGTGCGCTCGGCAAGATCATCGCCAGTGGGCTGCGTGGTCAGTTCCCTTTGCGTCTCATTCACGCGCGCGTGTACTGCAAGCCGCGCTTCGTGCTCGTCGGCGATGCGGCGCATGCCGTGCATCCGCTGGCCGGGCAGGGAGTGAACCTGGGCTTCCTCGATTGCGCGGCGCTGGTGGAAACGTTGTCGGCCGAGCTGGCGGCCGGCGGCACCGCGGATTCGCTTGCCGAGCTGCGAGTGCTGCGACGCTACGAACGTTGGCGCAAGAGCGAGAATGCCCTGGCGCTTGGCCTGATCGATGGCCTGAACCAGCTCTTCAGCAATGCCAGTCCGCTGTTGACCTGGGCGCGGCGCTTCGGTCTTGCCACCGTGGATCGCAGCGCATTCGCCAAACGATTCCTGATGGGACGCGCCATGGGGACGGCAGGAGACACGCCACAGCTGGTGCGGCGGGCGCGCTAGGGCTCCGCAGCGACAGACCGCAGCGTCTACGGGAATTCCCCGATCATCCGGGTTGTCCGCGCCGACTTGACATCATTTGTGACTGGCGCAAGCCTTTGCCGGGTCCGAGATTGGATCCTCGCCAGTTGCAGGTTGCGCATGACCCGCTACCGAGACGCCGTGGAATCGCTGCTGCGTGGAACTGACGTTGCGCTGGATGGCGGACACCCCTGGGACATCCAGGTGCGCGACACCGGTTTCTTCCAGCGGGTGCTGTCGCAGGGTTCGCTCGGGGTGGGCGAGGCCTACATGGATGGACAGTGGGATTGCGAGCGGCTGGACGAGATGCTGTTCCGGGTCTTTCGCGCCCAGGCCGAACGCCATCTGCCTGCCTTCCGGCAGGCCTGGACCGCGCTCACCTCTGTCATTTTCAATCCGCAGACGCCCGGCCGTTCCTTCAAGGTCGGCCGCCAGCATTACGACATCGGCGACGACCTGTATCAGCGCATGCTCGACCAGCGCATGATCTACAGCTGCGCCTACTGGAAACAGGCGCAGACGCTGGATCAGGCGCAGGAAGCGAAACTCGATCTGGTCTTCCGCAAGCTGCGTCTGGAGCCGGGCATGCACGTGCTCGACATCGGCTGTGGTTGGGGTGGCGCGGCGCGGCACGCGGTCGAGCGTTACGGCGTGCGGGTCACCGGCGTGACCGTGTCGCGCAACCAGGCGGAGGCCGCGATCCGCAGGAACAACGGCCTGCCGGTGAAGATCCTGCTGCAGGATTACCGCAGCCTCGGCGGACGCTTCGATCGCATCTATTCGCTCGGCATGTTCGAGCACGTCGGCTTCCGCAACTACCGCACCTATTTCGCGACGGTGCGGCGTCTGCTGCAGCCGCAGGGCCTGTTCCTGCTGCACACCATCGGCAGCAATACCTCGCAGGAGGCGAACGATCCCTGGATCGAGCGCTACATTTTCCCGAACTCCCTGCTGCCCTCGATCGCGCAGATCGCCGCCGCCAGCGAGGCACTGTTCGTGGTCGAGGACTGGCATTCCTTCGGTCCGTACTACGACCGCACGCTGCTGGCCTGGCACGAGCGCTTTCGCGATGCTTGGCCCGAGCTTGCCGCGAAGTACGGCGAGCGTTTTCGCCGCATGTGGGAGTTCTGGCTGCTGTCGTCGGCTGCGGCGTTTCGCGCCCGGCGTATCCAGCTGTGGCAGGTGCTGCTCTCGCCGCACGGCGTGGCGGGCGGGCTGGCTGAAGTCCGATGAGCACACAAGGCTTCGCTCCGTTCGTGCAGGCGCCGCCGCAACTCGGCAACCAGTATCGCGACGACCTTTTCCTGCGAGGCTGGCTGCGGCGCAAGCTGCCGGCGCAGATGCTCGGCGAGATCGAGCCGGAGCTGGCGGCCATGGGCGAGCTGGCCGGTGGCGAGCTGTATCGGTTGCAGTTGCAGGATCGCCTCAATGAGCCGCGCCTGGTGCAGTGGGATGCCTGGGGCAATCGCATCGATCGCATCGAAGTCACGCCGCTGTGGCAACGGGCCGCGCCCATCGCGGCCCGCAGCGGCCTGATCGCCATTCCCTACGAGCGCCGGCATGGGCGCTGGTCGCGCCTGCACCAGTTTGCCCTGGTGTATCTGTTCCATCCTTCCTCGGATCTGTACACCTGCCCGCTCGCCATGAGCGACGGCGCGGCGCGCACGCTCATGGTTGCCGCCAATCCTCGGCTGCGCGAGCACGCCTTGGCTCATCTGACCAGTCGCGAGCCGGCGCAGGCCTGGACCAGCGGACAGTGGATGACGGAAGCCACCGGCGGCTCCGACGTCGGCGCTTCGTTGACGCGCGCGCAGCGAGATGCGAATGGCGTCTGGCGCCTGTCCGGCAAGAAATGGTTCACCTCGGCGATCACTTCGCAGATGGCGCTGACGCTGGCCCGCCCGCAAGGCAACGCCGCGGGCGGGGCGGGGCTCGCCATGTTCTATGTGGAGACCCACGATGCGGCGGGTCGGCCGAACGGCATCCGGATCGAGCGGCTCAAGGACAAGCTGGGCACCCGCAAGGTGCCCACGGCGGAGCTGTTGCTGGACGGCACGCCCGCCGAGCTCATCGGTGAACCGCGCAATGGCACCCGCAACATCGAGCCGATGCTGCTC
>JBDHQY010000411.1:0-3172 GCA_039807315.1 Steroidobacter sp.
CTCGTACCGTGGCCGGCGCTGCCGGCCGGAAAAATTCCAGGCCTCGCGGCTTCAGCGCTGCAAGGCCGTCCAGCCGTCCTTGCCCGCGCACCATGCGTGCACTGCTGCGATCCTGCGGCGGGATGCCGAAAGTGCTGACGTCGAGCTCGATGTCGCAGCGATACCCGTCCGCCGTAGCGGACTTGCGGCAGCCGAGCTTGCTCAGCCGGACCACGGCCTCTTCGGGTTCCCTCGATGCTGGCGATGTGGCGGCGGGAAAAGCTGGGCTAGAATTCCCGGCGCGTCGCTGGTGGCGGAAGTGGGCCGGAAGGTGGCGCAGGGAGTCGTCACGACTTCCTAACCAATCTCTAACCTGAAAAATAAGACTGAATAACCAAGGACTTGAAATGGCCGATGTTGGCAGGCAGAGGATCTGGTGAGTACGCCGCCAGCACCGGCGAAGCCGTCGCTGTACCGCTATCGCTTCGGCGACTGCGAGTTCGATCAGGCACGGTTCGAGCTGCGCGTGGCGGGCGAGCCGGTCGAAGTGCAGCGCAAGCCGCTGGAGATCCTGTCGTACCTGCTGGCGCATGCCGGTGAGGTGGTGACCAAGGATGAATTGCTGGCCACGGTGTGGGAAGGACGGCCCACGGTCGAGAACGTCCTGGCGAACGCCGTCGCGAAATTGCGCAGCGCGCTCGGTCCGCAGCACGCTGAATGCATTCATACCCAGCCGCGCGTCGGCTATCGTTTCGTCGGAACGCTGGAGCGCATTGCCGTCGGACGCACCTTTGCCAGCAGCCTGGATCTGAAGAGCGGCCAGGCGGTGCCGGGGCGGGTGCATTTCGTGCTCGACGCGCCGATCGGGCACTCCAACGGCAGCGAGGTGTGGACCGCCCGCCACGCGAAGACCCGCGAATTGCGCGTCTACAAATTCAGTCTGGACGGGGAGCGGCTCGCCGCCCTCAAACGCGAGGCCACGCTCTTCCGGGTGTTGCGTGACAGCCTGGGCGAGCATCCCGGCTTCGCCCGCATCGTCGATTGGAACTTCGAGGTGCCGCCGTTCTTCCTAGAATGCGAGTACGGCGGACGGAACCTACTGGAGTGGGCCGAGACCGAACAGCGTCTGGCCGAGATGCCGTTGCCCGAGCGGCTCGAACTGTTCCTGCAGATGGCCGCCGCGGTGGCGGCGGCTCACAGCGTCGGCGTGCTGCACAAGGATCTGAAACCCGCCAACGTGCTGGTCGCCGCGCGGCCCGCTGGCGGCTGGCAAGTGCAGCTCACCGATTTCGGCAGCGGTCGATTGCTGGAGCCGGGCCGTCTGACGCAGATGGGCATCACGCGCCTGGGCCTGACGCATACACAAGCCGTGCTCGGCGACTCCACCAGCGGCACACCGCTGTATCTCGCGCCGGAATTGCTCGCCGGCCAGATGCCGACGGTGCAGAGCGATCTGTTCGCCTTAGGGATGATCCTGTATCAGCTGGTCGTGGCGGACCTGCGCAAGCCCATGCTGCCGGGCTGGGAGCGCGACGTGCCCGACGAGCTATTGCGGGAAGACATCGCCGCAGCCACCGACGGTGAACGGGCACAGCGGCTCGCCAATGTCGCGCAATTGGTCGAGCGGCTGCGGAACATCGACACGCGTCGCCTGGAGAGGCAGCGTGTGTCGGCTGCTGAAGCTGCTGCACGGCAAGCGAGCGAAGCCCTGCAACGCAGCCGCGCGCGGCAGCCGTGGATTGCCGCTGCCCTGCTCATCCTCACTGTCGGTTGTGCCGTGAGTCTGTGGTTGTATCGCGATGCCGAGATCGCCGGCGCGCGCACCGATGCCATCAACGATTTCCTGAACCTGGACGTGCTGGCCAATACCGGCGCTTTGAAGACCGATACCGATCCGGACCCGACCATGCTGCGCGTTCTGAAGAACGCCGCGACCAGTGTCGGCGAGCGCTTTGCCGGCGATCCGGCCAGCGAAGGCCGGATCCGGCTGGCCATCGGTCAGGGATTGGGTGGGCTGGGCGATTATCCGGCGGCCGAGGAACAACAGCGCCTGGCCGTGGCGCTGCTCAAGCGGGCCTACGGGCCGACCCATGACAAGACCCTCGACGCTCTGTACACGTTCGCCGGGCTGCTGCTGGAACAATCGAAATTCCTGGAAGCCGAGAACGTGCTGAGCGGACTGGATCTGCTAGGGCCGCGCCTGGCGCCTAACAGCATCATCGCCATGAAAGGACATGCGCTGCGCGGCATGCTGCGTGCGACGCGCAAGGACTGCGAACAGGCATTGAAAGATTTCCAAGCGGCGGAACAGTTCGATCTGGGCAGCAGCGATGAAGCCGATTACAACCGCTACAACATCCGTTCCTGGATCGGCCAGAGCCTGAACTGCCTGGGTCGCCATGCCGAGGCACAGGCGGTCTACTCCGATCTGCTCGGCCCGCGGCACAACGAAGCGGCCATCGGCCCGGCGCTCATGGCGTACGCGCGCCTGGGATACGCCGAAGCGCTGCGGCACACCGGGCGGGTCGTCGATGCCGAGCGCGAATTCCTGCAGGCGCTGCAGCAGATCGAGTCCGGTATCGGCGACGTGGACGCGCTGACCAGCGGCCAGGCATTGGTCCAGGTCGGCGGCTTCTATCTGGATATCGGCCGTTTCGATGCGGCCAGCGGCCACTTGAACAAGGGGCGCGAGCTGCTGCTCAGCATCGGCGAACAGCAGGAAAAGGGTCTCGACGCTCTGCGCGGGTTGGGAGTGATCGACTATTGTCAGGGGCGGCTGCTCCCGGCGATCGACAAGCTTTCCGCGGCGCGCACCGGTTTCATGGCCGTGTTCGGAGACGGCAGCCCCGATGTGCAGGGGACGAGCTACTGGCTGGCCGCCGCTCTCGTCGATGCGGGCCAAATCGATGCAGCGGCCGCTCTGAGCGCGCAGCTGCATCCCGAGGTGCTAAGCGCATCGCTCGGCGGCGATGGCTGGGCCGTGCGGCTCGATGCTCTGCGCGCGAAGATCATGATGCGCCAGGGTCGCGTCGAGGAAGGCCGTGCACTGTTCGCAACCGCTGCGTCGCAACTGCAACGCGACGGCGCACCGTCGTGGCTGATCGAATCGCTCAGCCGGGAGGCGGCGGCGATGCGGAATTAAGCGGCGGCGCCCGGCTCCGCCAGCAGCTCGTCCACCAGCTCGCGGAATTCG
>JBDHQY010000412.1:0-3167 GCA_039807315.1 Steroidobacter sp.
GAAGACGGTGGAAGATGGCCTGGCCTCGCTCAAGGCCAGCCTGACGAGCGGCGATTACAAGTCGGTGCTGGCTGCCGCGCCGGCGATTTCCGCACAGCTGGCGACGCTGCAGCAGTCGGTTGCCGAGAAGAAGCAGCAGGCCGAGGCTGCGTTCGCGGCGGCTACCGAGCAATGGGAGGCGCTCGGCACCGAGATCCCCGACATGCTGGCGGCCATCCAGAGCCGGGTCGACATACTCGGTCAGTCGCGGCGGCTGCCGAAGAATCTCAGCGCCGAATCGTTCCAGGCCGCCAAGGACGGACTGGAGGCCATGAAGGCGGGCTGGAGCCAGGCCAACAGCCATTTCAGCGGCGGCGATCCGGTGGCGGCCGTGAGCGAAGCGCAGGCGGCCAAGGACAAGGGCGCCGAAGTGCTGAAGCTGCTGGGCATAGGCTAGCCCCAGGCAGGCGAAGTGAGATCCCCCGGCGCGCGTATCACGCTTGCGTGAGGCGCGCCGGGGGATGGCGCGAAACGGCTGCGGTCGCCTCGCTGTCCACTGGCACGCTTCCTGCTTGACTCCTGTAGCACCGGGCCGCGCACCGCCAGCGATTTGACGCTGGCGGCGCCGGCGGCCCGGGTCGATGTGACCGCTGTCACAGGAGTCGCCCGATGTTCGAAATTCTGCCGAATCCCTCGTTGGAAACCTTGCTGCTGGCCGGCCGCGCGCTGCTGTTGGTCGGCGCCTTCTGGGTGTTCGCCATGGCCTTCAGCCGCTGGCGTCGCGCCGACGAGCGCGACAACGCCCAATTGCAGGCCCAGCTCGAACGCGCATTCGCGGAAGTGCGCAGCCTGCACGAAACCGTCATCGTGATGAGCGCCAGGCTCGAAGCCATGAGCGAGCGCAGCGAATTGGAGTCGCGGCTGGCGCCGGCCGGCGCGCCCGGCGCGCACCGTGGCTACGACATGGCCGCCCGCCTGGCCAAGAACGGCTCTGGTGTCGAGGAGCTGATTGCCAACTGCGGCATATCCCGACACGAGGCGGAGCTGCTGGCGCGACTGCACAGTGCGCGCGAGACGACGTCCGCCATTCGCCGGAATGTGTCTCAGGAAGATTCGCACCCGGAGCTGCGATCGGCCGAGCCGCAGGCCAGGCAGGATCAACCGCCGGCGATGGGCCGAAAGCGCGGCTCGCTGCTCAGCGTGGTGGGGTAGGGACAGCCTGCCCCGTCACTTTCCCTTGCCGGTCACTGCCCAGGCGAACGCCAGCACGTGGGCCACCGCGACGTAAAGCTCGCGCGGCACTTCGGTGCCGAGATCCAGGCGCGATAAGGTTGCCGCGAGCGCGGCATCCTCTTCGAGCGGCACCTTGTGCTCGCGCGCCGTCTCCATGATGCGCTCGGCGATCGGGCCGCCACCTTTGGCGACGACGCGCGGGGCACCGTTGCCGTTGTAGTGCAGCGCGACTGCTAGCGGTGCGTGAGTGCGCTCGCTCATGCGCGTACATCCAGCAAACGGGTTATGCGAATGCCGGCATCGCCGGCAGGCATGCCGTGCAGGCAGACGACGCGATCGATCTCCAGTCCCGCCTCGCGCAGCATGGATTCGAGCTCGGACGAGCGAGCCAGCAGCGTATTGACCACGGTCGGCGATTCCGCGCGCAGCTGCACTCCGATGCGATGACCCGTCAGGGTGACCCGCGCGTGCAGCGCACCGATGGTGCCAAGGTCGAGCGCCGCCTCCATCGTCCAGGAATCGCCGCTGCCCGACTCATGCTGCCTGGAGCGATCCTGTTCGATGCGCAGCCGGATCACGCTGGCGCGGTCGCCATGGCGCACCGGCAGCTCCAGCAGCACCGGTTGCGACAGCGTGTCCTGCGGAACATTGCCGACTTGCAGCGCAGTCATGCGCGAGACCGCGCCGTCGGTCTGGCGCGCCAACTCGTTCATCTGCTCGGCTGGTGCATCCAGCACTGCCAGTGTTGCAGGCGCGGTCGGCAGCGAGGTCAAAGGACCGCGGGTCAGCGGCACGGGCGAATGCATCGCCGAGTCTGTCGTCGCGCTGCTGGGACGGGCGCCGTGATCGCGCAGGACGCGGGTGAGATTGAGCATCAATGCTTTCACGTCGGCAGCAACGGCGGCAGCCAGCATGCGCCGGTCGGCGCCGGCCAGCGTCGATTCGAGGAACGTGCCCGAGCGCGCGATGGCGTTCTGCAGTCCCTTGGGGTCGGTGAGTGTCGCCGCCTCGGGCAGTGCCTGCCACAGCTTCGCCGCTGCCTGAGCGACCGGCGACGGCAGCCGTTCGGCGCTGCCCTTGCCGTTGGCGATCCATGCGAGGTTCGACATCAGCGGAGCAGGGCTGGCCTGACGTGGCAGGTACTTGCGCAAGGCATCGGAGGCGACATCGTCGCTGGCATTCCGCTGCGAGGACAGCGTTTCGAGCGCCAGCACCGGGCTGTTGCGCAGCACGCGCAGCGTCAGGTGTTCGCCGTCGGCCGGTCCGGAATCGTCACCCGAGGCTATGCGCGCCGGATACTTGAGGTCCGCGATCTTCAGCCACAGCTCGCCGGTGCGCGCATCGCGAATCGCAGTCGCCTGCAGGATGGCGCCGACGCGCCAATCCGACAGCAGGCTGGGGCTCTGTCCCGCAAAGCCCAGGCTGCGAATGCTGGGGAGATCGACGCGCATGACGCTGCTGAACCGCTCCGCTGTGACGTACTTCAAGCATTTAACGGCCGCATCCGGCGCGGCTTAAGGAAAAGCATGGCCTGTCCGCGACGCGGCTCACGGTTGCGACACGAATTGCGACGAGCAGCACGGTGGTGGGCGCGACGGCAGCCAAGGAAGGTGGCTTGCTGGTTCCTGGGCGTCCTCGCGCAAGCGGGAATCCGTCGCAGTCAGCGCGATGGACTTCCGACCCGATCAAGGCAAGCACAGGCTCTGCGCGCGGCAGCGACGAGTAAGTCAGATCCTCCCTAAAGCCTGTGCCGCAAATGCCGATATGTCAGGCAGTTTGGGCGGAACTAGCCGCGGATCGGCGTGCAAGAGATGGCAAGAAGTTCGAAGAGGAAGGAACCTGTGGCAGCTGCGCTGCGTGCGCCCCGTACACGCGCCCGCGCAGCGGGGTCGAGTCCGCTCGAACAGCCGCTCGCGACTGCGATCTCATCCGCGCCGCCGGTGGCGACGACCATC
>JBDHQY010000413.1:0-3162 GCA_039807315.1 Steroidobacter sp.
GCGTCCCGGCTCGGGAATGCCGAGTATGTAGCCGTCACGCGGCACCGGCGTGGCGTTGAATACGACGATGAGCTGCGTACCGCCCTCGCCCTCCAGGCGCTGACGCTGGAACGCGAACACGCTCTCGTCGCGATTGTCGACCTCGAGCCAGCGGAATCCCTGCCAGTCGTGCTCGCTCGCGTGCAGCTCCGGATAGTCGCGATACAGCCGGTTGAGTGCGCGATTCCAATCCTGCAGCTGCCGATGCTGCCGATACTGCAGCGCGCTCCACGCCAGGTCCTCGTAGTCGCGCCACTCGTGCCACTGACCGAACTCGCCGCCCATGAAGATCAGCTTCTTGCCCGGGTGCGCCGTCATGTAGCCGAGCATGAGGCGATAGTTGGCGCATTTCTGCCATTCGTCGCCGGGCATCTTGTCGAGCAGCGAGCGCTTGCCGTGCACCACCTCGTCGTGCGACAGCGGCAGGATGAAATGCTCGGAGAAAGCGTAGGTGAGCGAGAACGTGAGCAGATCGTGCTGCTGCCGCCGATGCAGCGGATCGAGCTCCATGTAGCGCAGCGTGTCGTTCATCCAGCCCATGTTCCACTTGAAATGGAAGCCCAGCCCGCCCAGGTGCACCGGACGGCTGACGCCGGGAAACGCCGTGGACTCCTCGGCCATGGTCAGCACGCCGGGGAAGTAATGGCCCACCACGCGGTTGAGCTGCTTCAGGAAATCGATCGCCTGCAGATTCTCGCGGCCGCCCTGCTCGTTCGGCAGCCACTCGCCGGGATTGCGCGCGTAATCGAGATAGAGCATGGAAGCTACCGCGTCCACGCGCAGGCCGTCGATGTGATACTCCTCCAGCCAGTACACGGCATTGGACACCAGGAAGTTGCGGACCTCGTGGCGTCCGTAGTTGAAGATCTTCGTGCCCCATTGCACATGCTCGCCGCGCCGCACGTCCTGATGCTCGTACAGATGCGTGCCGTCGAACTCCGCCAGCCCGTGCGCATCCTTGGGAAAGTGCGCCGGCACCCAGTCCATGAACACGCCGAGCCCCGCGCGGTGGCAGCGGTCGACGAAACGCTTGAAATCGTGCGGCGAGCCATGACGCGCCGTCGGCGCAAAATGCCCGAGCACCTGGTAGCCCCAGGAACCGTCGAACGGATGCTCGGCCACGCCGATCAGCTCGATGTGCGTATAGCCCAGGTCGAGCACGTACGGAATCAGCTGGTCGGCCAGCTCGTCCCAGGTCAGGAACGCCGGCTTGCGATGCCAGGAGCGGCGCCACGAACCGGGATGCACTTCGTAGATGGAGATCGGCGCGCGCAGCGGATTCCAGGACTGGCGATGCGCCAGCCACTCGGCGTCGCTCCACTGGAAACCGCCGAGCTCGGCCACGATCGAGGCATTGTCCGGACGCAGCTGCATCTGGAAGCCGTAAGGGTCGGCCTTGAGGATGCGCTGCCGGTGCTGCGTGACGATCTCGTATTTGTACAGCGCGCCGGCGCCCACCTCGGGAACGAACAGCTGCCAGACGCCGGACGTGCCGATGGCGTGCATGGAGTGGCGCGAGCCGTCCCAGCCGTTGAAATCGCCCACGACACTGACGCCGCGAGCATTGGGCGCCCAGACCGCGAACTGCGTTCCCGCGAAGCCGTCGCGGATGTCGGGATGCGCACCGAGCTTCTGATGGATGCCGTGGTGATTGCCTTCGCCGAATAGGTGGAGATCCAGATCGGACAGCAGGGATGAGGGCATGGCGGCTCCTCAGATCACCGGCTTGATGCCCCAGATATTGTCCGCGTATTCGCGAATACTGCGGTCGCTGGAGAACGGGCCCATGCTCAGGGCGTTGATGACGGCCTTGCGGGTCCATTCATCCGGGTTGCGGAACAGGGCGTCGACCCGATCCTGCGCCTGCGCGTACGCATCGAAGTCGGCCAGCACCAGGAAGTGCTCGCCGTCGCTCAGCAAGCGGTCGACCACCACGCTGGAATCGGCAATGTTGTCCGGCGTGAACAATCCCGAATTGATGGTGTCGATGGCGCGCTTGAGCTCGGCATTGCCTTCGAGCACGCGCGCCGGCTGATAGCCTTGCGCACGGCGCGCCACGACTTCCTCGGCGGTCATGCCGAAGATGAAAATATTCTCCGCGCCCACCGCGTCGCGGATTTCGATGTTGGCGCCATCGAGCGTGCCGATGGTGAGCGCGCCGTTGAGCGACAGTTTCATGTTGCCGGTGCCCGAAGCCTCCATGCCGGCCGTGGAAATCTGCTCCGACAGGTCGGCGGCCGGCATGATCTCCTGGGCCAGCGAGACGTCGTAGTCCGGCAGGAAGCACAGCTTGAGCTTGTCGCCGACGCGCGCATCGGTGTTGATCACGCGCGCGACGTTGTTGATGAGCTTGATGACAGCCTTGGCCATGAAATAGCCCGGTGCCGCCTTGCCGGCGATGATGCCGACGCGCGGCACGATGTCGGCCAGCGCGGCCTCGCCGCCCTGCCCGTGCCGATCGATGATGCGCAGGTAGCGCACCACCACGTACAGCAGATTCAACAGCTGGCGCTTGTACTCGTGGATGCGCTTGACCTGCACGTCGAACAGGGCGTCGGCGCTCACCTGCTGGCCGAGCAGCTGCTCGATGGTGTTCGCCAGCCGCTGCTTGTTGCGGCGCTTGATGGCGCGGAAGCGCTGGCGGAAATCCGCATCGTCGACCGCCCACTTGAGGCGCTCCAGATCTTCCAGATCGTTTTCCCAGGCCGAGCCGAGCTTCTCGGTGATCAGCTGCGCCAGCTCCGGATTGGCCTGCTTGAGCCAGCGCCGCACCGCAATGCCGTTGGTCACGTTGGTGAAGCGGTCGGGCCACAGCTGCGCGAAGTCCGCGAAGATGGTCTCGCGCATCAGTTGCGAATGCAGCTTGGCGACGCCGTTGACCTTGTGGCTGCCGACCACCGCCAGGTAGGCCATGCGCACGCGCCGGTCTCCGTCCTCGCCGATCAACGACATGCGCCGGCGGCGATCCATGTCGCTTGGATAGCGCGCGCTCACCGCCTCCAGGAAATCGCGGTTGATCTCGTAGATGATCTGCAGGTGCCGCGGCAGCAGCCGCTCGAACATCGACACCGGCCAGGTCTCCAGCGCCTCGGGCAGCAGCGTGTGATTGGTGTAGCTGCAGAT
>JBDHQY010000414.1:0-3161 GCA_039807315.1 Steroidobacter sp.
ACACGTTGATGGTGTACTTGGCCGAGGCCGGACCGAACACGATCATGTCGCGTTCATCCAGCTTGGCCAGCGCCTTGCTGCGCGCGGTCATGCGGCTGGCTTCGGTCAGGTTGGTGCGGCTTTCCACTTCGTACAGATCGCCGCTGAACAGATATCGACCGTCGGCACTGACGTAGGCCGTGTCGGCGCCCATGGCGACCTCGTACACGCCGCTGACCGGCGATGGCCGGATATCGGTCAGCTTGACGCCGGGAAACTTGGCGACGATGGCCGCGCGCGGGTCGGCGGACTTGGCCGGCTCGGCGGCATGGAGCACCCCGACGGCCGCAAGCGACAGGAAGGCGCACAGGATCCGGATCAGATTGTTCATCAAAACTCCGAAGATGGGACCACCGAACCTTGGACGCCAAGGCAGCGGTTCGGTTCAAGCCCGCGGAAGTCTATCAGAGCAGGGGCAACGACCGGCGCGGGCGCGCCAATCTTAAGGGTCAGCCGCGCGGATGGTGCTGTGCGTGCAGGTCCTTCATGCGCTCGCGGGCGACGTGCGTATAGATCTGTGTGGTCGACAGATCGCTGTGGCCGAGCAGCATCTGGACCACCCGCAGGTCGGCGCCATGGTTCAGCAGATGAGTGGCGAAAGCGTGGCGCAGCGTATGCGGCGACAACGCCTTCTGCACCCCCGCCTTCTGCGCATAGCGCTTGATGATGTGCCAGAACGCCTGGCGGGTCATGCGATCGCCGCGCCGGGTGGGAAACAGATAATCGGTCTGGCGCTCGATCAGGATTTCCAGCCGGGGCCCGCCGATGAACTTCTGCAGCCACTGCACCGCCTCCTCGCCCAGCGGGATCAGACGCTCGCGGTCGCCCTTGCCGACGATGCGCAGGACGCCCTGATTCATGTTCACCTGGCCGGCCTTGAGGTTGACCAGCTCGGACACGCGCAAGCCGGTCGCGTACAGCACTTCCAGCATGGTCCGGTCGCGGTGCCCCAGCGGCTGGTCGATTTCCGGCGCCGCCAGCAGCGCCTCGACCTCCTCTTCGGTCAGCGATTTCGGCAACGAACGGCCGATCTTGGGCATGGCGATCTGCGCGGTGGGGTCTTCGACGATCGCGCCATCGCGCACCAGGTATCGATAGAACCGGCGGAAGCTCGACAGCTGTCGCGCCGTAGAACGCGGGCGCGCTCCGGATTGGACGCGCCACGCAATGAAATCCAGTACATCGCTACGATTGGCGGCGACACTCGAGCTGCCGCGGGCCTGCAGCCAGCGATCCAGTGCCGTCAAGTCCGCACGGTAGGCGGACAGCGTGTTGGGCGACAGACCGCGCTCCATCCATACCGCGTCCAGAAAGCGATCGATCGCCGCTGCGGATGGCGCGTCGGACGTACCGCCGCCCGTCCTCGCGTAAACTGATGCCTTCGTTACAGTGCTCATCACTTCCAACAATTGCGCAACCGGGCCGGATCGTCGAAAAAAGACGCACGTGTCCCGTTCTGCAGATGCGGCGAGTATGCAAAGGGGGGTCAGGGTCGGGAGTGATAGTTATCACAGAACCTTTTTGCTCTTTACATAAAGAGAACCAGTTCACAGAAATCGCCCGTTTCAGCCCAATTGCCTGCCAGCCAACGGACCCACGGACCCGTGTCTCTCAATCCACTGCGCGCCCTGCGCCGCCTGTTCGAAATCCTGTACGGGTTGTATGCCCTGGGCGTTTTTCTGCTGCTCGGTCTGGTCGCGCTCCTGCTGGTAACCCTGGTTCCATGGCTGGCAATGAGCCTGCGGCGCGGGATTGCCCATCTCGCCGCCCGCTCCTTCTTTTTCTGCGCCGGCATTCCGGTCAGGCTGCTGAATGCGCAGCAACTGCCCTCAGGCCCGTGCGTGGTGGTCGCCAACCATGCGAGCTACCTCGACGGCATCGTGCTCAAGGGAGCGCTGCCCGGCCGTTTCAGCTTCGTCATCGCCAAGGAATTCTCGCGGCTGCCGTTCGTGGGTCTTTTGTTGCGGCGCATTGGGTCGGAATTCGTCGACCGCTTCAACCGCCACAGCGGGGCGATGGATGCGCGGCGCCTGATGAAGGCGGCGGATGCCGGGCAGGCCCTGGCACTGTTCCCGGAAGGAACCTTCACGGCGCAGCCGGGTGTCGGTAAATTCCGTACCGGCGCCTTCGTCATCGCCGCGCGGGCCGGCCTGCCGGTGGTTCCGATCGTCATCCGCGGCACGCGTAACATATTGCCCAGCGGTCGATTCTTGCCCCGGTATGGCCGTATAGAAATCCAGGTCCTGGCGCAGATCAGCTTGCCCGCCGGCCTTGATCCCGCGGCAATTGCCACCATGACACGGGATCAGGCGCGGGTGAAAATCCTGGCCGCGCTGGGCGAGCCGGACCTCGCCGACAGTGACGGCATCGCCAGCTTGCAAGCCCGTAAGTCCGGTTCCGCATGAATCATGCTTGACCCGATGCAAGGCTTTTGGATACAAGCCCGGACGTCGTTTCTTTTGCATCGCACCATTTTCACTTGAGTGGGAAGCCCGCATGACCGAAGAAGTTTTCATCGTCGCCGCACGCCGCACCCCCATCGGCTCGTTCCAGGGCGCATTCGCCCCGCTGACCGCCCCGCAACTGGGCGCCGCTGCCGTCCAGGCGGCCGTCAAGGACTCCGGCGTGTCGCCCGAGCAGATCGAGGAAACCATTCTCGGCTGCGTGCTCTCCGCCGGCATCGGCCAGGCTCCGGCGCGTCAAGCCGCCCTTGCCGCGGGGATCCCGCCGAAAGTGCCAGCCACCACCGTCAACAAGATGTGCGGCTCGGGCATGAAGTCCATCATGCTGGCCTGCGACCAGATCCGCGCCGGTTCGGCCAGCATCATTCTCGCCGGCGGCATCGAGTCGATGACCAACGCTCCGTACCTGCTGCCGAAGGCGCGCGCCGGACTGCGCATGGGCCATGCCGAGATCATCGATCACATGTTCTATGACGGCCTGCAGAGCCCGTTCGACGGCAAGATGATGGGCCAGTTTGCCGATATCACGGCCGCCAAGTACGGCTTCACCCGCGAGGAGCAGGATGCCTTCGCCGCCGAATCGGTGCGCCGCTCGCTGGCCGCCATCGAAACCGGCAGGTTCGACAACGAAGTCGCGCCGGTCACCGTGAAGGACCGCAA
>JBDHQY010000415.1:0-3153 GCA_039807315.1 Steroidobacter sp.
ACCGCGCCACCGAGATCTCGGAGATCTCGCGCTCGCTGAAGGCGCTGGCCAAGGAGCTGGGGGTGCCGCTGATCGCGCTGTCGCAGCTCAACCGCAGCGTCGAGCAGCGCACCGACAAGAAGCCGGTGATGTCGGACCTGCGCGAGTCGGGGGCCATCGAACAGGACGCCGACCTGATCATGATGATCTATCGCGAGGAGGTCTATAACAAGGAAACCACGCGCCGCGGCATCGCCGACATCATCATCGCCAAGCAGCGTAACGGCGAGATCGGCGAGGTGCAGCTGACCTTCCTCGGCAAGTACACCAAGTTCGAGAATTTCGCGCCGGAGTCCGGCTACGACGACGGCTTCCGGTGAGCTTTCCCCGCGCCACAATCGATGCGGCAGCACTGCGCCACAACCTGATGACGGTACGGCGCCTGGCGCCGGCGTCGCGGGTGCTCGCCATCATCAAGGCCAACGCTTATGGCCACGGCATCGTCCCGGCGGCGAAGGTGCTGAGCACCGCCGACGGGTTGGGTGTGGCGCGCTTGGTCGAAGGCCTCGTGCTGCGCGCGGCAGGCATTGCCGCTCCGATCGTTCTACTGGAAGGTGTGTTTTCGAGCGAGGAGCTGTCATGCGCGGCTCGCGAGCGTTTCGAGCTGGTCGTTCATACCTTCGAGCAGATCGAAATGCTGGAGCAGGCGGCGCCGGCGCAGCGCCTTGTGGTCTGGCTCAAGATCAACACCGGCATGAACCGGCTGGGTTTCGCCGTCGCTGAATTCGAGAGCGCCCGGCGTCGCTTGCTTGCGTGCCGCTGTGTCGGTCAGGTCCGGCTGATGACACACCTGGCGGCAGCGGAGGAGCAGGAGGGAGACAGTACGCGGCGCCAGATCACGGACTTCCTCGCGCTGACCAAGGGCATCGAGGCCGAGCGCAGCATCGCCAATTCGGCGGGCGTGATCGCATGGCCCGAAGCGCGCACAGAATGGGTCCGGCCGGGTCTGATGCTGTACGGCATCTCGCCCCTGCCGGATCTCGACGCCGCGCAGATCGGGCTGCGCCCCGTGATGACGCTGTCCACTCAATTGATCTCTCTACGCCGCGTTCCTCGCGATGCCGGCGTCGGCTACAACGCCATCTGGCGCGCGCAGCGCGATTCCGTCATTGGTATCGCCGCAATCGGATATGGCGACGGCTACGCACGCAACGTGCGCAGCGGTGCGCCGGTATTGGTGAACGGCCGGGCTGCCACCGTGGCGGGCCGCGTGTCGATGGACATGACCGCCATCGACGTCACGGACCTGCCCGACGCGCGTGTCGGCGATACCGTGGTGCTCTGGGGCGAGGGCGTGCCGGCGGAAAGCGTTGCGCCGTACGCCGACACGATCGCTTATGAGCTCGTCTGCGGGCTGGCCAGCCGCGTCACGGTGGAATGGAAGGACTGAGGACATCCCTGCCTCTGGTGCCAGGAAGAGAAACTGCTTCGCTTGAGGGGCTGGTCCGGAGAAGGGCGTCAGTTTCAAAAGCGTCGTGACCTGGGAGTGACGCTCGCTGAAGAGGTGGCTTTCGTTTGAGGGTGTGCGGCTCCGGAGGGGGTAGCTCGTTTCGGGACCGCCCGTGAATACATCCCTGTAGGGCTGCCGCAAAAACATCCCTGTTTTTGCGGCTCCCGAAACGAGCTACCCCCTCCGGAGCCGCAGAGACTTCTATTGCCGTGGCGCTCGGAGAGCGCGCTTCCGGAAACAGAAGCCGGTACAACGTTGCGGGCGGGGCCCCATATTTTCAGGATGACGAGGAGGAACAGGACGTTCCGAGTGAGCAAGCGCTACAGGGACGTGTTCACGCGCGGTCCTGGAAATATGGGGCCCCGCCCGCAACGACGCCTGGCACGATGCCATTCATGACCACGAGCACGTGCGCTGGTCGCGAAAGACCGCTCGACCAGAAGGGCGCGTGACATGGTTACGTCGGCTTGCTCCATCCTGGGGGGAGCAGGCCTCCCAGCAGTGAAATAGAGCAAGCAGCTCTACGGACAGGGGTCAGCTCTCGAAGAACCCCATCTTCACGCCCGCCAGCAGGATCACGTCGTTGTCCTGCAGCTTGCGCGCCTGCTCGCCGATGACGGTGCCGTTGACCAGTGGGTAGTCGCCGGGCTTGCCGCTGTCCACATGCACGATGAAGAAGCCATCGGCGCGGCGTGTGATGGCCGCGACCTGCACGCCGGGACGGCCCAGCGTGGTCAGCGCCTTGTTCAATTCCAGCTCGCGGCCGGCGAACGCGCCGCTCAATACCTGCAGCTTTGCCTTGGGCAACGCCACCCGGTGCTCGCCGGTGGCGCTGGTAGAGCGTGCAGCCGGGGCGGCTGCCGCGGACTTGGTGCCCGACTCGACCGTAGATGCCTTCTTCGCCGCCTGGGCAGCAACCGCCGAGCCCGGCGTGATGATCATGGTCTTCTCGAACTCGTCCGGCTCGGAATCCAGGCTCTGGGTGTCGACGAAGCGCAGCTGGTGATGGCCCACCGTCACCACGTCGCCGTGCTGCAGGGCATGCTTCTTGATGAGCTTGCCGTTGACGTAGGTGCCGTTGGTGCTGTTCAGATCCTCGAGGAAGGAGTCGTTGAGGATGTTGATGACCAGCGAGTGATGGCCGCTGACCGCCGGGTTGTCGATGCGGATGTCGTTATCCGGCAGACGGCCGACGGTATAACGTTCCTTGTTCATGTTGTATTCGGCCATTACCTGGCCATCCAGGCTGAGGATTAACCGTGCCATGTCGCGTGCCTCGCCCTCATCGAACCGGAAGAATGACGTCGTCTCATTGCGTTCGAACGCTAGCCGAACCAGCGTAGAATTTTGTCGACTACGCCTTTCTTTACTGCGAACGAATCGACAACTTGCGCAAGAATTATCGAGACGTTGTCGCGTCCGCCATTATCGTTCGACAACTGAATCAACTGCTTAGCGACCGTTTCTAGGCTAGCACCAAAGGTGCTTATAGTTAAGTGGATGTCGTCGTCCTCGACCATGTCCGACAGTCCGTCGGAGCACAGGACGTAGAAATCGCCTTTCTCGGCGGGGTGCTCGTGCAGCTCGACGTCCACGGTCGGCTCCACCCCCAGCGCCCGGGTCACGTAGTTCTTGTTGGTGGCCCGCTGCGCCTCGGCCGGGGA
>JBDHQY010000416.1:0-3153 GCA_039807315.1 Steroidobacter sp.
TCGTGATTCGTTCAGAGGCGGCTCAGGCTGGTTCGGGGATCGGGAGCCTCTCGGAGGAAGGTAGCTGCGATGGGAGGTATGTGGCTTGGTTGAGTTGGGAAGAGCAGCTTCGATGAGCAGTGTGCGGTTGCGGTGAGGGTGGCTCATTTCGGGACCGCCGTGAACCCATTCCTGGGGGCTGCCACAAAAACATCCCTGTTTTGAGGCTCCCGAAATGAGCCACCCTCACCCGGACCGCAACGCTCTCAAACGAGCGCTCTCCGAGCAATGTCGCAGACTACCGGCGGCGGGACAGTGTCAGCAGCACGCTGTGCAGCTTGCGGATGACCTCGTCCGGCGTGATCAGGTCCATCACGCCGGGCCGCTCGATCTTGGTGGTCCAGGGCAGCTGCGCTGCCGGCTTGCCCAGCAGCCGTTGCGCGGCGACGTCGTATTTGTCCACGCACCATTGACGGCTCAGGTACGGCCCGCTGCGTGCCGGGTTGGTGGCCGCGTACAGCCCGACCACGGGCGTGCCGACCGTGGTCGCCATGTGGGCCGGCCCCGAATCGGGTGTGAGTACCAGCGTGGCGCGCTCCAAGGTCGCCAGAAATTCGACCAGGGTGTCCTTGCCGATCGCGTTCTCGCAGGTGTGCTGCATCCGGGCGGTGATCTCCCGGCCCATCCGCTGTTCCGGTTCGCTGCGGCCGCCGCACAGCACGACGTGCAGGCCAAGTGAGCCGATCGCGTAGTCGGCGATCTGCGCGTAGTACTCGGATCGCCAGTTCCGCAGCGGGTGACTCGAGCAGGGGCTGATCACCAGGCTCTGCACGTCATCCGGTATGAGTTGGCGTGCGTACTGGCGGGCTGCTTCCGGAATGGGAATGTCCCAGCGCAGCAGCTTGTCGTAGACATGGAATTTCTCGGCGAAGCCGAACAACGAATCCAGCACGTGCTGCTTCTGTGCCGGCCGGATGCGATCGGTGGTGAACAGCCATTGCAGCTCGCGGGCGCGGTGGCGGTCGAAGCCGAGCTTGATCTTCGCGGGAATGGCGGTCGAGAGGATGCTCGCGCGCAGCGCCAGCTGCATGTGCATCAGGACATCGAAGTGCCGGCCGCGCATTTGCTCGCGCAGATTGCGGCGCGCCTCGAACAGGCGGCCCTTGTCGACGACGATGAACTCGATGTCCGGAATGTGGCCAAGCAGCTTGGCCTCGACCCGGCCGATGACCCAGGTGAAGCGCGTCTGCGGCCACGCGCGCTGCAGAGTACGCACCACCGGCAGCACATGGCAGGTATCGCCGATTGCGGATAGCCGCAGGATGCAGACGGAGCCGGGTGGCGTTTCGAAGTCGGAGGCGGGCATTGAAGCGGCCGGGCGATCAGTGCGCGAACGCGAGGTCGGTCATGGGTTCGTTTTTCTTTCCGCAGCCTGTAGCCTTGTGACGAATGGCCCCGATCGTCGAACGACAACTCCAACTGCCGGGAAGCGGCATCCTATACGACGCTTCGCGATTGCGTAAGCCGGCACAGGAAGTGTTTACGCGCGAGTATTGGGTGTCGCGCGGCATGCATGTCGAGGTCGCGGGCGGCCGCGCTTCGGTGAGCTTCATCCGTGCCGAGGGGGAGAACTGGGTGTTGCGGCACTATCGTCGCGGCGGTCTGGTGGCGAAGCTGCTCGATGATCAATATCTGTGGCTGGGCGCGAATCGGACTCGCTGCTTTGCGGAATGGCGTCTGCTCGCCGAGCTGCGCAGGCGCGAGCTGCCGGTGCCGGCGCCGGTGGCGGCCCGCTACATCCGCGGCGGTCTCATGTATCGGGCCGACCTGATCACCGAAGAGCTGCCGCCGTCGAAGACGCTGGCGAACCTCATGGTCGAGCTGGATGCGCAGGCGTGGCAGGCGGTTGGCGCGACCATGGCGCGTTTTCACGCTCAGGGCGTGCAGCACGCGGATCTGAACGCTCACAACATCCTGTTGGGCGAGTCGGGCGCCGTGTACGTGCTCGATTTCGATCGCGGCCGGATTCGTTCGCGCGGCGCCTGGGAAGAGCAGGTGCTGGCGCGGCTGAAGAGATCGCTCGAGAAGCTTGCTAGGCAGCGTGCCGGTGTGCAATTCAGCGACCGCGCATGGGGCTGGTTGATGCAGGGCTACCGCACTGCCGGGTGACCGGCCGGTTTCTGGCGTGAAAGTTCCAGGCGAGACCAGCGTCCGCCATGTGATCGACGGCGCGTGCCGCAGTTCGCCCGCCGGGTCGGTATAGTTGTGTTTGTTCAGCGCCAGCAGGAGCAGCATTGCGCCCGCCGGGACGTACAGAGTTAAGCCGCTGAGTTTGCTCAGGCTTGCCAGCGCGATCACGATAGCCAGCAGCGCGGAGCGGCGCGTGGTATAGCCGTGCTGAATAATTGCCAACATCAGCCAGCTTGCCAGCACGCCCCACAGCATTACCATGTTGTCGTTGTTGATGCTGGACGTGATGAACAGGAACATCGGGTTGAATGCCACGAACACCGCCGCCACGATCCGCACAACAGTAGGCGATTCACGGACGGCAAGCTGCGCGGTACGGTGTACAGCAAAGACCGTGACAGCGCCCATTACGATGCTGAAGAGCCGGACCAGATGGAAGCGCAGCGCAAGGCCGTGCCAGGGAAACGCTTCGTCCGGCGTGTGGACAAATACGTTGTGATTGATCTGCGCCAGCCCGATCCCGATCTGCGCGTGGGGGTTCTTCGCCAGCGGATAGGGTGTAGCGTCGGCGGGGACAAGCCGCGCCACCAGCGACGCCACCAGATAGTACAGCGGCGGCTGGCTCCCCTCCTGATCCCAGGGCGTTTTGACGCTGGCATCCTGTACGGGCAGTTCCCACGATTGGGTTAACCGTTGGATAAACGCGAAATGGTAATTCTCGTCGGGCGCTTCAAACATTGGCGTGACGGCGCTGAAGATCGCGGCGAGGGCGACGTAGGCGATCACGATGACCGGGAGGGCGTAACGCCAGATTTTGGCCTCCCCCCCTGCAACGCGGACGGGCGTTTGTAGGGGCGCAGCACGCTGCGCCCCTACGGTTCGCCTACCGAACAAGGCAAGCACTCTAGAAATCATCCGGTGGTAGGTTAATCTTGACGCGGGTCAGGTACAGGATATCGTTAGCTTCGCCGCCGTCTGGCGTGA
>JBDHQY010000417.1:0-3128 GCA_039807315.1 Steroidobacter sp.
TCCTCGATCAGTACCTGCGCGACGACGGCCGCAAGGCGGAGACGCCGCCGGTGTTCGTCTATGAAACCGGCACCGACGCGTGGCGGCGGCTGCAGCGGTGGCCGGTCTCCTGCGAGAAGGGTTGCGCCTCCGCTGCGCAGCGGCTGTACCTGCAAGCGGATTTCAGGCTGGATTTCCGGATGCCGGCGCCGGCTGCGGCAAAAGGCGCCGCAGCGTTCGACGAGTATGTCGCCGATCCCGCCAAGCCCGTTCCCTACATGCCGCGGCCGGTGAGCTTCGCCGACGGCGACGCCTGGCGGCGCTGGCTGGTGAGCGACCAGCGCGCGGTGGCGGACCGCACCGACGTGCTGACCTATGTCTCCGAAGTGCTCGATCGTCCATTGCAGATCAGCGGTCAGCCGTGGGTCAACCTGTTCGCCTCCAGCAGCGGCAGCGACAGCGACTGGGTGGTGAAGCTGATCGACGTGTATCCGTCCGAAATGGCGTCGCAGCCGGCGCTGAGCGGCTATCAGCTGGGCATCGCGATGGATATCTTTCGCGGCCGCTATCGCCACAGTCTGGCGCGGCCCGAGCCGATTCCCGCCGGCAAGGTCGAGCTTTATCGTTTCGCGCTGCCGGACGCGAATCACGTGTTCCTGCCCGGACATCGCGTCATGGTGCAGATCCAGTCGAGCTGGTTTCCGCTGTACGACCGCAATCCGCAGACGTACGTGGACAACATCTTCTTCGCCAAGCCGGGCGACTACAGGAAGGCGACGCAGCGCGTCTACCGCGGCGGCGGCGCAGCGAGTTTCATTGAGCTGCCGGTGGTGCGCTGAACGCTGCTGACGGCGAGCATGGCGATCGCTGCGCACGGCACGAGCAGGTCCTGACATGTACGAGTCTCGCAGACAGCCACTGCTGCCGCGCCGGCTGTTCGTGCGGCGCATGTTGCGCCATGCGGCTGCCGCGCTGTGCCTGCTGATCGTCTCGATGATGCTGGGCATGATCGGCTATGGATACTTCGAAGATCTGTCGTGGCGCGACGGGTTTCTGAACTCGGCGATGCTGCTCGGCGGCATGGGACCGGTGGATCCGCCGCGGACCGACGCGGGGAAATTGTTTGCGGGTCTCTATGCGCTGTACGCTGGCTTGGTCTTCGTCCTGGCGACGGGACTCATGGTGGCGCCGCTGCTGCATCGGCTGCTGCACAAATTTCATTGGGAGCCGGACCGGTGACGGAGCGGGTCTCCATCGAGATTCTGCGTCGGTCCGCGGACGCGCGCGGCCAGGTCTTCGAGCCGCTGGACGCAGCCGGGCTGGTCGAGCAGCGCAACGTGCATGTCGTGACCACCCATCCGGGACATGTTCGCGGCAATCATTTCCACACGATGGCCCTCGAGGTGACGACGGTCGTCGGACCGGCGCGCGTGCGCTATCGAGAGGCAAACGGGATCACCACCGTGGACGTGCCGCCGGACGAGGTCTGGCGTTTCACGTTTCCGCCGGGCGTGACCCATGCATTCCAGAACACCGGCCCGTCCTCGATGCTCGTCGTGTCGTTCAGCTCGCAGCCGCACGATCCGCAGCAGCCCGATACCACCCGCGACGTCATCCTCTGAGCGTGACCTCGCATCGTCATCTCACCCGGATGGATTTCCACTTGCGTGGCAATGACGAATCACTCTGATTCCATCGCTCCCGCGCAGGCGGGAGTCCATTCCCGATGTCTGCTGATTCCTGCGCGGGGATGATGGGCTGGTTCCGCTGTATCAGAACTCGGCGCGCGCTCCGATGTGGAAGGAGCGGCCCGGCAACGGCGCGATGTCCTTGAGAGGGGAGGTTGCGAGCCGCGCATCCTTGTCCAGCAAGTTGCTGCCGCGCGCGAACAGCAGCAGGTGTTTGCTGCCCAGCGGCAGTCGATAGCTTACATCCGCATCCAGCATCATGAAGCCGTCGGTGGGCAGCTCGTTGTGGATCACGTCGTTCTGCTTGCTGTTGTACATGGCTTCCAGCCCGGCGTGCAGCGCACCGCTCTCGTAATGCAGCCCGGCGCCGAAGCGCAGCGGCGGAATCTGCGGCAGGTTGTTGCCGCCGTCGAGCTTGCCGCGCACGTAGTCGGAGGCCAGCCGCAGTTCCAGCGAGTTGCCGCTGTCCGCGGCCAGCAGCGGGAAGATCACTTCGGCTTCGTAGCCGTACAGCCTGGCGCCGGCTTGCAGGTACTCGAAGATCGGCAGCGCCTCTGCCTCCTCGCCTTGCTCGACCTCGCCGGTGGGATCGAGATAGATGTAGTTGCTGTAGTCGTTGTAGAACGCGTTCACCGTCCAGCGCACGCCGTCGCCGGTGCCGCGCAGCGACAGGTCGGCGGTCAGCGCTTTCTCCTTCTTGAGGCCGGCACTGCCGATCTCCACGCGACCTGCCGCGATGTGCGCGCCATCGGCGTAAAGCTCGGCCGCCTGCGGATGACGCTCGGTATGGGTCAGGTTGAGTGCCAGCGAGCGATCCTCGGCGAGCTGGAAAACCAGGCCGGTCGAGAGATTGAAGGCTGTCTTGTCGTAATCGGGCAGGCCGGTGTCGGCCGCGGGCTTCAAGGTCTGGTGCTCGGCGCGCGCGCCCAGCTCCAGCGTCCACTTGTCGAAATGCCGCTCCTCGAAAGCGAACACGCTGCTGGCGCGGGTGATCGAAGCGGGCACGAAGGCTTCTTCGCCGAGGGCCTCGAAGTCGATGTCGACGTATTGCGCGCCGATGGTGCCGCGCCAGTCGTTGCCCCAGTGGTGGTCGGCCGCGGCCCGCAGCTCATACGAGTTCTGGTTGAACACCGTGCCGGGCACGCCGGGGGCTTCGAACTCGGTATGGGTGTAATCGCTGTACGCGCCGCTCAGGTGCAGCGTGTCGAGCCATGCCGCGGCGGCGCGCCACTCGCCTTTGGCGTCGAAGCGGTCCTGCTTCATGTCGATGAAGGCCTGCTCTTCGGCGGGAATGCCATAGGTCGATTCATAGCGGCTCCATGACACGCCGCCGAATCCAGCATCGTCCACCAGCGATGCGCCGAGCGCGCCGCCTCTGCTTTCGCTGGCCGAATTGCGCAGGCGGCCGTGCGTGTCGTCGGGCTCCTCGCCCTCTGCGAGCAACTGTCGGCGCAGGATGTC
>JBDHQY010000418.1:0-3107 GCA_039807315.1 Steroidobacter sp.
AGATGCCGTAGCTGACGAACAGCCGCGGCGACAGGAACTTGCCCAGCACCAGCGAGGCGTTCTTCTCGCCGGAGGATTCGATGCTGCTTTCCACGCCCACTTCTTCCAGCCCGAGCCGGCGGCCGAGCTGCGACGCCAGCAGGCCGCCACCCTGCAACGCCAGCGTGTCGCGGGCCGAGCTCATGGTGGCCGTATCGCCGCTTTGCATGCTGTCGATACCCTTGCCCACCAGCAGGTACGAGACGATCTGGGTCTGCGGCATCGACGGGTCGGAGAAGAACGAGAGCCGCGGCGAGCGCAGCGTGCCACGCACGTTCATGCCGACTTTCACGGTTTCCAGCTTGCGCTGCGCTTCGATGTCCAGGGCTGGATCATCCAACGACGAAGCATCGAACAGCAGGCGGCCGCGCGTGATGTCGAGCTTCTGGCCATACGCTTCGTAGCGGCCGTCGGCAACGCTCAGCTCGCCGCGGCCGATGGGTGTGGCGCCAGTTTCCACGATAGTGCCGACGCCGCCGGTGATGCGGCCCTGCAATCCGAACGCGTCGACGCGCACGTCGTCGCCCATATCGATGCGGATGTCGCTGCGTACCGTCAGGCGGCCTGCGCTTTCCGCCGGGTGCTCGCCGACATAACGGGCGTCGTCCGATGCCTGTACCGCGCCGGACAGGTTGACGGGCTGAATGCGGGCGGTGGGGATCGTCACGTCGCCGGTCGCATCGATATGCGCGCCGTTGATGCGGAACTTGAGATCCGGCGAGGCGACCACGCGATACTCGGGAAGATCCGCGACCAGCAGATTCTGGCCGCGCAGCTGCAGCTCGCCACGAGATTCGCCGCCGCGCCAGGAAAGGTGCCCGCCGACGTTCAGTTGCCCTTCGCCGGCCTGGCCCGAACCGCTGAAGTCCAGGCCGTTGCTTTCTAGGTCCGCGATCAGGTGCAGCTCGCGCAGCGCGAGATTGACGCGATAGGTATCGAACGCTCCATTGTTGAGCTCGACGCGTCCACTGATCTCCGGTGCGACCAGCGTGCCGCGAACGTCGATGTTGGCCGTGAGCAGGCCGGCGGCGTTGTCGATCTCCTCGAACACGATCGGCAGGATGTTCGCATCCGCGGCGCGCGCCCGCACATCGCCGGTCAACGGCAGATGCAGCAGATCGTTGCTGCCGTTGCGTGCGATCTGGGCGTTCGCATAAAGAAACGTATCCGTGAAAGCCTGTACGCCGAGCGAGAAATCGACGCGCTGCGCATCGGCGGTCGCGGCCAGACCGCCGTCGCCGAGATTCAAGGTTTCGGGGTCGGCACCGACCGGTCGATAAACGATGGCCGCATCGATGATGCGCGCGCCGGCTTCTCCCTGCCACGGCCGGCCGGGCGCGCCGGACGCGTGAATGCGGCCCTCGATACGGCCCGAATACGCCGCCTGCTCGCCTGCTGGCGGCAGCATCGCCGCCAGCGGCAGCTCGTAGCCTGACACCGTGCCTTCCCACGGGCCGTTGCGTTGCCATTTGCCTTCGGCGCAGAACTGGCCGTTGCCCAGTGCTACGCAGAACTGCTCGAGCGACGCTCGATCGCGCGCGACCGTGAAATTGGCGGGGTTGCGCATGACCAGGGGATCGCCGGTGCGGCGGCCGTCGGAGATTTCGGTGGCTCGCAGCGTGCCGGTCCAGGCTTCCTGCGCGTAGCTGCCGTCGATCTGCAATTTTGCGTGCTGCGGTTTCTCATTGACGTCGGCCATGCCCAGCACGTCGATGTCGATGCGGTGATTCTGCGCGACGCCCGCGCCGTTGATCTGCAGCGACTCGACCAACGGATCGCCATGGCCGCCACGGCGCGCACGCACCGACAGGCGCGACGGGCTGTCGCCGCCCAGGTCCACGTCGCCATCGAGCGCCAGCTGGTCGACACGCCAGGCTTCGTATCGCAAGCCTTGGGCCTGGAGGTTCGCAACGATGCGCGGAGCTTTCAACGACCCACGTGCGCTGCCGGTGAATTCCAGCGCGCCTTGCGCTTGCGGCAGCAGGGTACGCAGCGACGGCGCCTGCAGCGACCAGCTTGCGTCGATCGTGTCGCGCAGCGAGCCATCCAGCGCGATCCTGGCATCGCCGAGACTGACGTTCACATTCTGAGCGCGCCACCCTTTGCCGTCGCGCTCGACGAAGCCGCCACCGCTCACCCGCTGCTGACGCAACGTTCCTGACAGTCCGGCCAACGTGGCGCTGAATCGCGCCCGCTTGTCCAGGCCCTGCCCCTTGCCGCTGATGCTGAAGCTGACGCGTCCCGGAAATTGCTCATGTACGTGCCCCGGGTTGAGATCGACGGCCTGCGCCGACAAGGTCCACGCACGGGGTTGCTGGAACTGCAGTGAACCGGTGCCGCTGAGCGCACCTTCCAGTGTGCCGATGGCGAATTGCTCGATCGTGATCCGCTCTTTGCTCAATACGCCGTTGGCCGTGCCTTCGCTTTCGCCGAGCGACGGCGCGATGAGCTGCGCGTTCAGCGCGTACTTGTATGGAAGCGGCCCGTGCAGCGTGAGATTGCCGTGGGTACTGCTGAGCAGGGGCTGATCGTGCAACGGCCATTGCAGGTCCGTCCAACGCGCGGCGACATCGACGGTCGGCGCGTCGCCGTCGAACTTTGCGCTGCCGGCAAGGTGCAGCCGCGCCGGCGATTGGTTGACCGAAATTTCCGCGCTGCCGATCTCCAGGGTGCGCTGCTCGAACTTGCCCTGAATGTCGAGCGCCAGATCGTGGCTGTCGAGCTCCGGCACGCCGACGTTGCCGGTGATGTGGATATCGCCGGGCTGAGCGACGACTTTCAGTGCGATATCGCGGAACGAGACCGGCGGCTGTTCCATCCAGGGTTCGAGCGACACGGCCGGCGAAGTGACCTGGCCTGCGATGCGCCACTCGTCCTGCGGGCGCGTGAACAGCGCATCGACGTCGATGACATGCGGACGTTGCAGCGTGGCTTTGATGGTGAGCTTGTCGACGGCGCCGCCGATCAGCGCGTTGCCGGCGATCTCGGTGCCACGCTCCAATCGCAGGTTGCCGGCGGCCTTGAATTCCAGCGCCAGAGGATCTTGTGCGCGCAGGCGGCCGTTGCCG
>JBDHQY010000419.1:0-3105 GCA_039807315.1 Steroidobacter sp.
CGTACATGCTCAAGCCTTGCAGCTGCTCGATGATGCGCGGCATCGCGGTCGAGACGATGGTCTGGTCGAGCGCGCCCAGCAGCAGCACCACGGCCAATGCCCACAATGTCAGCCGCTTCTCGGCGGTGGTGACGGTCACTTCGCTCAAACAAGATCCTCGAGACTGCGGCGTGGCAGTGCAGCTGTCATCGCTGGCAACTTAGCTGGCTTGGAACTGCTGGCGCCGCGCGCCCGCTGGACTGGCCCGAGGGGCCGATTTGTTGAGCTGCTTCCGACTGGAGGCGCCGCAGATCCGGCCGGCAAGATAACCGAAAGCCTGCCGCTGCGCGACTGTGGCGCGGCATCCACGCGAAAATCAGCACACAGCCGCCTGACGCGAGACACGAGGCATCGCGAAGCGACGTAGCGGTGATATCAAGCCGTCCGATCGCGAATGGATTCCCGCCCGTGCGGGAAAATGACCACCGCAGTACGCCGGCGTCTCAGCGGCTGGTGGAAGCCGCCGTCTGTCCGAACAGGATCTTCCTTTCCTCGTCGGTCATCGCCTGCTTCGACGCATACGCCTCGGGCACCGACTCGTAGGCGCGCACCGTGGCGGGGCGGGCCGCGATGGTCTCGAACCAGCGCTTCAGGTGCGGGAAATCATCGAGATTCTGCTGGTGCGAGCGGTGCGGCACGATCCAGGGATAGCTGGCGATATCGGCGATGGAGTAGGCGCCGGCCACGAATTCACGGTCCGCCAGGCGCTTGTCGAGCACGCCGTACAGCCGGTTGGTCTCGCGGTTGTAGCGATCGATGGCATACGGCACCTTCTCCGGCGCGTAGACGTTGAAGTGCCCGTTCTGGCCGGCCATCGGCCCCAGGCCCGCCACCTGCCAGAACAGCCATTGCAGCACCTCGGCGCGGCCGCGCACGTCGGCGGGAAGCAGCTGGCCGGTCTTCTCCGCCAGGTACAGCAGGATGGCGCCGGACTCGAACAACGACAACGGCCCGCCGCCGTCGCGCGGCTGCTGATCGACGATCGCCGGAATCTTGTTGTTGGGCGAGATGGCGAGGAACTCGGGCTTGAACTGCTCGCCCTTGGTCAAGGAAACGGGAATGACCCGGTACGGCACCCCGGTCTCCTCCAGGAACAGCTTGATCTTGAGCCCGTTGGGCGTGGCGGTGAAATAAAGGTCGATCATCGCTGCGATCACTCCTAGGAAGATTGGTAAGAACGCCCGGCAACGCAGCCCGGCCGCATCGGCTGCCCGCATGACACCTCAGGCGGCCGGGCCGCGCAACGGCGTCAACAGTGAATTTCTGTCCCGGCCGCTGCGCGGCCGGCGCTTTGCATACGGTGCGGCGCGTACCCGGAATTCCCGCCCAACGCCCGGTTGCGACGAATTGAGGGATTCTCTCGGTTGAGAATTGCACAATCCGGGCTAATCTGCTGCGCTTGGCGCATGCGAATCCACTGCAAGGAATCCTATGAATGCTCTCAAGCCGGCTTCGGCCTCCCTGCTGCTCCTGCTCGCTGCCTGTGCGCAAGACCCGGTGAATACGATGAATGCCACACCTCCTCCGCCTCTCGCTGAAACCGCCGCGCCGGCCGCGCCCGCGCGGGCCAACCCGCTCATGCAGCCGAGCACGTTGCCGTACCAGCTGCCGCCGTTCGACCAGATCCAGAACGCCGATTTCGGCCCGGCGATCGAAGCGGGCATGGCCGAGCAGCGCCGGGAGATCGATGCGATCACGCGCAATCGCGCCGCCGTGACGTTCGAAAACACCATCGTCGCGATGGAGCGCTCGGGCCAGCTGCTGACGCGCGCCGCCGGGGTGTTCTACAACCTGACCTCCTCCAACACCAACCCGGAGCTGGAGAAGCTGCAGGCCGAGCTGGCGCCGAAGCTGTCCGCGCACTCCGATGCGATCTATCTGAACCCCGAGCTGTTCACCCGCGTCAGCTCGCTGCACGCGCAACGCGCCTCGCTGGGCCTGGACGCCGAGTCGCAGAGATTGCTCGAGCGCTACTACACCCTGTTCGTTCGCGCCGGCGCCAAGCTCTCGGAAACGGACAAGGCACGCCTGCGCCAGATGAACGAGCAGCTGTCCACGCTGACCACCCAGTTCAGTCAGACGGTGCTCAAGGGCGTGAACGCCAGCGCCGTCGTGTTCGACGATGTGAAGGACCTGGACGGCCTGTCGCCGCAGCAGATCGCCACCGCCGCCGAAGCAGCCAAGGCGCGCAAGCTCGAAGGCAAGTGGGTGATCGCGTTGCTCAACACCACCGGCCAACCGTCGCTGTCGCAGCTGAAGAATCGCGCGACCCGCGAGCGCATCTACAAGGCGTCGGTGGCACGCGGCTGGGGCGGCGAATTCGACACCACCGGCCTGATCACACAGATCGTCAAGCTGCGCGCCGAGCGCGCCGCCCTGCTCGGCTATCCGAATCATGCCGCTTACGTGCTCGAGGACGAGACCGCGCTGACGCCCGCGGCTGTCAACAAAATGCTCGCGCAGCTCGCACCGCCCGCCGTGGCAAACGCGAAGAGAGAAGCCGCCGAGATACAGAAACTGATCGACAAACAGACCAGGGCCGCCGGCGCCAAGCCGTTCCAGCTCGCCGCGTGGGATTGGGACTTCTACGCCGAGCAGGTGCGCGCGGCCAAGTACTCGTACGACGAATCGCAGGTCCGGCCGTATTTCGAGATGGACCGCGTGCTGCGCGACGGCGTTCTATTCGCCGCGCATGAGCTGTACGGCATCACCTTCAAGGAGCGCAAGGATCTGCCTGTCTATCAGCAAGACGTGCGCGTATTCGAACTGTGGAATGCCGACGGCTCGCCGCTCGGTCTGTTCCTGGCCGACTGGTACGCCCGCGACAACAAGCGCGGCGGCGCTTGGATGAACAGCTTCGTGGAACAGTCGCGCCTGTTGGGCACACGCGCCATCGTCGTCAACAATCTCAATATTCCGAAGCCGCCGCAGGGCGAGCCGACGCTGCTGACCTTCGACGAGGTGACGACCGCCTTCCACGAGTTCGGCCATGCGCTGCACGGCCTGTTCTCCAACGTGCAGTATCCGCAGTTCTCCGGCACCAACGTACCGCGCGACTTCGTCGAG
>JBDHQY010000420.1:0-3103 GCA_039807315.1 Steroidobacter sp.
GAAAGTTCCGGGTAGGTATCCATACGAGCCGGGAATGAGAGTTGCTGATCTGGTGCGCGCAGGCGGTACGCTGGATGAGGCGGCTTACGGCGGTCAGGCGGAATTGACTCGTTATACTGTCACGGGGGGGCAGGCTCGGCAGGCAGAGCTGATCGAGATCGACCTGCGGCGCGCGCTCGATGGCGATCCTGTCGCAAATATTGCCCTACGGCCTTTCGACTATCTGGTTGTAAAGGAAGTACCGCTGTGGGCGGCTCAAGAGGAAGTTGAGATCGTCGGTGAGGTGAAATTCCCAGGGCGTTATCCGATTTTCCGCGGTGAAACATTGCGCTCCGTGATGCAGCGCGCTGGCGGCATGACGGACTTAGCCTTTGTGCCTGGGACTGTCTTCACCCGGATCGAGTTGCGTGAGAGGGAGCGCAAGCAGATCGAGACCTTGGCAGGTCGTATGCAATCAGACATTGCGCAAGCCTCGCTGCAAGCGGCGCAGGAAACCGGGAAGGACGCTGGCCAGGCGCTCGCGGTCGGCCAGTCGTTGTTGGCGGATCTGAGAAACTCCAAGCCAATGGGACGCCTGGTTATCAATCTGGATGAGTCGATGAAGGCGAAGCCGGGAACAGAGCAGGATATTGTTCTGAAGGACGGAGACCGCCTGCAGGTGCCGCGCATTACACAGGAAGTGACAGTGATCGGCGAGGTACAGAGCGCCACATCGCATTTGTACGACCCGTCTTTCAGCCGCAATGACTATATCCAGATGAGCGGTGGGCTGACGCCGCGGGCTGATGGCAAGCGCATTTACGTGGTTCGCGCCGACGGTAGCGTCGTGACCAACGCTGGAAAGGCGTGGTTCAGTGGCGGACAGGTGGACATCAGGCCTGGCGACACGATCGTCGCGCCGCTGGATACGGAGCGTATGCGACCGTTGCCGTTCTGGACGGCGGTGACGACGATCATCTACAACCTGGCTATCTCGGCCGCGGCGGTCAATTCATTCTGATCCCGGGAAATCGGCTCAGCAGGGACTCAAATACGGTGACTTCCAAAGGCATAGTGCTCGCGGGCGGCTCCGGGTCGCGGCTGCACCCGGTGACGCTCGGCGTCAGCAAACAGCTGCTGCCCGTCTACGACAAGCCGATGATCTACTACCCGCTGTCGACCCTCATGCTGGCCGGCGTTAGGGACGTCCTGGTCATCTCGACGCCGGTCGATCTGCCGCTTTATCAGCGCCTGCTGGGAAGCGGACGGCAATGGGGCATCGATATTTCATACGCGGAGCAGGAGTGCCCCGCGGGCCTGGCGCAGGCGTTCACGATCGGGCGGGCTTTCGTCGGCGCCGATCCGGTGGCGCTGGTCCTTGGCGACAATATTTTCTACGGGCATGGGCTGCCGGATCAGTTGATCGCGGCCAGTGCAAGGACCGACGGCGCCACGGTCTTTGCTTACCATGTGAAGGACCCCGAGCGTTACGGCGTGGTGGAGTTCGACGCGCGCGGCACGGCGCTTGGCATCGAAGAGAAACCCAGCAATCCCAAATCGTACTACGCCGTGACGGGGCTGTATTTCTACGACAATTCAGTGCTCGACATCGCGGCCAGCTTGCGTCCTTCCGCACGAGGCGAGTACGAAATAACGGATGTGAACCAGGCCTACCTGACGCAGGGCAAGCTGCGGGTGGAGCTGCTTGGACGCGGGGTCGCCTGGCTGGACACGGGAACCCACGAATCGTTGCTGCAGGCGTCGATGTTCATCGAAGCGATCGAGACTCGCCAGGGGCTCAAGGTTTGTTGCCCGGAGGAAATTGCATATCGGGCCGGGTACATCGATTCGCAGCAGCTCGAACGCCTGGCCGCGCCCCTCGCCAAGACGGGATATGGCGTGTATCTGAATGCGCTACTGCGCGAGCAATCCTGATCATGGAGTTCGTTCCCACTCGACTGCCTGAGGTCATCCTGATCAAGCCCCGAGTGTTTGGCGACGCTCGCGGTTATTTTCTGGAGACCTGGCAGGAAAGGGAGTTTGCGCGCGCTGGCGTCGGCGTTCATTTCGTTCAGGACAACCACAGCCACTCGGCGCAATGGATCCTACGCGGCCTGCATTTCCAAGTGAAGCATACCCAGGGAAAGCTGGTCCGCGTAACGCGTGGGGCGGTCTTCGACGTAGCAGTTGACGTGCGGCGCAGTTCGCCGACCTTCGGTCAGTGGGTGGGCGTCGAGCTCAGCGATTCCAACCACCACATGCTGTGGGTGCCGCCGGGCTTTGCGCACGGATTTCTCGTGCTCAGCCCGAGCGCCGATTTTCTCTACAAATGCACCGACTTCTATTCGCCTCAGGACGAGCGGGTGGTTCGTTGGGACGATCCGGCATTGGCCATCGAGTGGCCGTTGCCGGCAGGCGTGTCGCCGGGCCTCGCGGCTCGAGACGCTGGCGCGGCTGATATCGCGAATGTCGAGTGCCTGGTGTGACGAACTCGATGCGAGTTCTCGTAACGGGCGCCGCAGGGCAGGTCGGCCGCGCCTTGGCTGCGGCTGCGCCGCAGGATATCCAGGCGCACTTTCTCGATCGGCAGGATCTGGACGTAGGCGATGCCGAGCAGGTGCGGGCGTGCGTGTCGGCCTTACAGCCTGATGTGATCATCAACGCCGCCGCCTACACCGCAGTGGACAAGGCGGAGAGCGACGAAGCGTCGGCATTGCGGGCGAATGCTGCTGCTCCGCTCAACCTGGCGCGCACGGGTGTGCGCCTGATTCAGATATCCACCGATTTCGTGTTCAGCGGCAACGCCAGCACGCCTTATCAGCCCAGTGATCCCGCAGCTCCGCTTGGTGTGTACGGGCGCAGCAAACTTGCCGGGGAGAATGCGGTGCTGGATGCGCTTGGCGCGAAGGCTCTGGTAGTGCGCACTGCCTGGGTTTACGAGGCGTACGGTCACAACTTCCTGCAGACAATGCTGCGTCTTTTCCGTGAGCGCGGACAGGTTGGTGTGGTCGACGATCAGATCGGGACTCCCACTGCAGCGCGATCGCTGGCTGAAGTGTTGTGGTTGTTTGCGAAGCGGCCCGATCTGTCCGGCGTCTACCACTGGACCGACGCTGGCGTAGCC
>JBDHQY010000421.1:0-3078 GCA_039807315.1 Steroidobacter sp.
GCGTGATGCGTTGCCAGTCGAATGCGAAGCGCAGATAGTCGCGCGCCTGCACCGGCTCGATTTCCGAGCGTAGTCGCTTGACGGTATAGCGATGGATGCGGGCGAGCAGGCGACGATCGCACCACTGTATCGGCAGCGTATCGTCGCCACTCGAAAGCATGCTGCCGGGCACCGCGGTTTCGAACTGACCGCGCATTGCCGAGCCCTCGCTCTCGAGCGCCAGCAGGGCCGCATCGATCTCCTTGACGCCGATGCCGAGCGAGTCGGCGATCGCTGCCGCCGTCGTCGGTCCGAGACCTTCGAGACGGCCACGCACGATTTCGATCATGGCAGCTTCGTGCGACAAGGCTGCAGCGTGGATTGCAACCGCAGCGTCGCTTTCGAAATGGACATTCGGCAATGCCGCCTCGAACAATGCGCGCCGCTCGGTTGCGATGAATAGCCGATGTTCGCCGCTCGTCTGCAGCACGCGGCGCTGGGTCATCAGTTCATGCATCAGGCCCGGCCATGACGGATTACCCTGGACCTCCGCCGCCGTCATGAATGTCAGCCACTGCAACGCATCGTGCAGCTCGTCAGGCGATGCGGCATCGGGCCAGGCCTCGGTGCGCACGCGTTGAATGGTTTGCGGATCCAGTCTGCCGATGTCGGCGGCCGATTCCGGATCCATCCAGCGCCGGCTCATCACGGCCTGGGTGCGGCGTTCCTCCAGTGGCGCATCGTCGAGGAATGCGTATGGGCGTGCCGACAGCACTTCGAGCGCCAGCGGCGAAGGTTCGGTGAGATCGCGCGCGATGGCTTGGATCTCGCCGCCGATCAGGCCGCGCAGCAGATGCTCGAAACCCTCGATGTCCATCGCTTCTTGCAGGCAGTCGCGCACCGTCTGCTGTACCAGCGGGTGATCCGGCACGACGATGTCGCCGACGATGTTCTCGCCGCACGCCACTTGGTCCGGAAACACCGACGCCAGCAGATCTTCCGCATTCATGCGCGCCAGTGGGGCCGGTACTTTCTTGCCGCCACGGAACCGTGGCAACGCGAGCGCTATGGAAGCGTCCCAGCGCCAGCGAGTGGTGAACATCGGCGCGGCCAGCAACGCCTGGATCAGGATGTCGCGCGCGGTATTGGGATGCAGATATCGCGCGACATCCGCCAGCTCGAAACTGTGCGCGGTGGTCAGCGACAGGATGATGGTGTCCTCGGTCGCCGCCGCCTGCAGCTCGAAATTGAAGGTGCGGCAGAAGCGCTTGCGCAGCGCCAGGCCCCAGGCGCGGTTGATGCGGCTGCCGAACGGTGAATGGATCACCAGCTGCATGCCGCCGGCTTCGTCGAAGAAGCGTTCCAAGACGACTTTCTGTTGTGTCGGCAGACTGCCGAGCGCGGCGTGCGCAGCGGCATAGTACGCGACGAGCTGAGATGCTGCGGTTTCGGACAGGCCGATCTCGTCGACGAGCCAGTCGCGTGTCAGCATGGATGAGGCGGGCGCCTCGCTTTCCAGCCGTTGCTCGATATCGCTTCGCAGGCGCGACACGGCCGCGGACAGTTCGTCCGTGCGTCCCGGTGCTTCGCCCAGCCAGAACGGAATCGTCGGTGCTTCGCCTCGGGCATCCTCGACGCGCACTACGCTGCGTTCGACGCGAATGATCCGGTACGAAAGGTTGCCGAGCTGGAACACATCGCCCTGCAGGCTCTCGACCGCGAAGTCCTCGTTCACGGTACCGACCAACTGACCTTCCGGCTCCAGCATCACTTGATAGTCGGCCGTATCTGGAATGGCGCCGCCGGAAGTGATGGCCGTCAGTCGCGCACCCTTGCGCCCGCGCACCTGGCGGTTGATCGCGTCATGATAGATGAGAGCGCCCTGGCGTCCGCGTCGCGTCGTGTAACCCTCCGCCAGCATGTGCAGCACTTCATCGAACGTGGCCCGATCGAGCGTGCGATACGGAAATGCGCCGCGCACCAGCTCGAACAGCTCCTGCTCCGTGCATTCGCGCGCGGCCGATTCGGCGACGATCTGCTGCGACAGGACATCGATGGCGTTCTGCGGAATCTGCAGCTGATCCAGCTCGCCACGATGAACCGCTGCCAGTAGCGCCGTGCATTCGGCGAGATCGTCGCGGGACAGGGGGAAGAGCCTGCCTTTTGGCGTGCCGCCGACCGCGTGGCCCGAACGGCCCACCCGCTGCAGGAAAGCATTGATGGAGCGCGGCGAGCTGAGCTGGCACACCAGGTCGACGTCGCCGATGTCGATGCCCAGTTCCAGCGAAGCCGTCGCTACTAGCGCCTTGAGATCGCCGCGCTTGAGGCGCTGCTCGGCGCTGAGCCGCAGTTCCTTCGCCAGGCTGCCGTGATGGGCGGCGATGGCCGAAGTGGTGCTTTGCGTCTTGTCGTCGAGCCGTTCCGACAGATGTCGGGTCAGGCGTTCCGCCATGCGCCGCGTGTTGACGAATACCAGCGTGGTTCGGTGTTCGCGGATCAACTGGGCGAGACGGTCGTAGACCTGCGTCCACACCTCGCCGGACATGACGGCTTCTAGCGGCGCGTCCGGCAGCTCGATGGCCAGATCGCGCTGTCGCACATGGCCGCTGTCGACGATCTTGCAATCGACTTTGCCGTCCGGCTTCGGATGCTTGCTGCCGACGAGAAAACGCGCGACCTCCTCGATCGGCTTCTGTGTCGCCGACAGCCCGACGCGCCGCACGCGCTGACCGGTCAGAGCGTCGAGACGCTCCAGAGAAATCGACAGATGCGAGCCGCGCTTGCTGCCGGCGACGGCGTGAATTTCATCGACGATAACGGTACGTACCGTGGAGAGCATGTCGCGCCCGGACTGCGAGCCCAGCAGGATGTACAGGGACTCAGGTGTGGTGACGACGATGTGCGGCGGCTTGCGCCGCATCTGCGAACGTTCGTGTTGCGGGGTGTCGCCGGTGCGCACCCAGGAGCGGATCTCCACGTCCCGAATGGTGTGCTCGCGCAATTGCTCGCGAATGCCGGCGAGCGGCGCTTCCAGGTTCTTGTGGATGTCGTTCGACAGCGCCTTGAGCGGAGACACGTACAGAACGCGCGTTTCGTCCG
>JBDHQY010000422.1:0-3078 GCA_039807315.1 Steroidobacter sp.
CGGCACGCCGCAGACTTCGCGATACTGCTGCAGGTGTCGTGGCGACAGTCTCACGTTGCGCACTTCCAGCTCGACCGGGGTGATCGGCGTGCCGGGCGGCGCGATGTACGGCTTCTTGCTGAGCAGCACACGAACGAAGGCCGGCACCATCGAAGGCAGTCCGGCAAAGGAGATCTGGGTCGCGACTGACATCTAGGGACTTTGCGTTCTCTTTGGTGTGCGAAAGCTCAGGCGGCGCTCAGGTGCGTGCATCGCTAGGGAACGGTGCGATCGATCACGATGTGCAATGTGCCCGTGTCCTTGCTGAAATCATAGTCGGCTTCTCCGTAGAAATCGCCGCTGGCGGCTTGCGGAGTACCGGAGCGCGACAGGCGCGCCACCACCTGCACACGCGGCACGCTGGCGATGGTACGACTGGGCAGCATCGCATCGCGCTCGCTCAGCTCGAGCGTCAGCGGCGCATCGGTGGAAACATGGCGCTGAACCGCCAGCGGCGGCCCGCCTGCCGACGGATCGCGTGCCAGGACGAACAGCGCGATCGGCTCTCGCAGCTGTTGCTGGATCTTCGGGTCGATGCTGACCGAAGCGTGGATGACACGTTGCTCACCCGGCTTCGGGGACGCGGGCGGCGCCGTCGCCGGCGCGCCGCTCGCCGCTCCTTCCGCGCCATCGCCGATCTGCTGTGACAGATCCTGGATCTGACGCTGCAGGACGCCGCGCAGTTCCTCAGGTGGTTCCTGCGCGAGCAGCATCTGCAGACGATCGCGCCCGAGCCGCAGATCACCTGCCTGCAACGCGGCGATGCTCGCATACCAAAGCGCCTTGGGATTGGTCGGCGCCTTCTCCAACGCGGCCTCGAACAACTTGCCGGCGCGACCGGAGAGCTCCTTCTGGTCGACCATCACCAGCGCTTCGCCGAGTCCGACGAGGGCGTCGACGTCCTCGCCCTTGGTCAGATCGTAGGCATGCTGATACGCGTCGACTGCAGGCGCGAAGCGTTCCAGCGCCGCATATGAACGCCCCAGCAGCAGCCAACCCTTCTCGTCCTGCGGGTTTTCTTTCAGCTTCGCCTGCAGCTGCTGCAACATCTGCTCGACGTTGGCCTGGTTGTCTGCCGCGACCTGCGCGGCTTTCCAGTCCCAGTTGCTGAGGCCCGCATACATCGCGGCGGCGATGACCGGCACGAACAGCGCGATGACCACGGTCGAAGCTTGTCTCTCGCTGCGGGTCTGCGCCGCGTCTTCGGTATTTTTCGGGCGCAGCAACGGCAAGGTAACCCACAGCAGCGCCGCCGCCAGCATTGCGGCGCAGGCAATCACAAAAGCAGTCATGAGGCACCCGAGCTGGTTTCGGTGTCGTCGTCATCCGGCAGGCGCGATTTGCGCACGATCACGACCACAGCCGCCGCGCCGCCGATCACCAGCAGCAGCACCGGCGCCGCCCATAGCAGCCAGGTGGTCGAATTCAGCGGCGGGTTGTACAAGATGTATTCGCCGTAGCGGTCGGTCATGTAGGTCAGGATCTGCTGGTCGCTCTTGCCGGCCGCGATGAGCTCGCGCACCTCGCGTCGCAGATCGGCGGCCAGGCCGACGTTCGAATCGGCAATCGACTGGCTGCGGCACTGCACGCAGCGCAGTTCGTGAATCAGCTTGTTGTAGCGTGCCTGCAAGGCCGGCTCGTCGAAAGCCGGTGCGGTATCGATAGCCAGAGCGGGTTGAATGCACAGGGCGATGCACAGGGCGAGCAGTAGCGATTTCATCGGCGCGGCGCTCCCGCCTGCGCCAGCAGCGGCACGAACTCACGCTCCCAGATCGCCATCGTCAACGGCGCGATATGTTTGTAGATCACCCTGCCCTGCGCATCGACCAGAAAGGTCTCCGGCGCGCCGTACACGCCCCAGTCGATGGCGACCCGGCCTTCGTCGTCGGAGGCGACCACGGAGTAAGGATTGCCGAGCTCCTGCAGCCAGCGTTGCGCCTGCTCGCGATCGTCCTTCCAGTTCAACCCGACGATGGGTATCTCGCCGCGCCGCGCGATCTCCAGCAGGGCCTGATGCTCCTGGCGGCAGCCCACGCACCAGGTGCCCCACACGTTCAAAACGTAAGGCTTGCCGGCGAAATCGCTGCCGGCAACCTTGCGCGCGGGATCATCGAGACTGGGCAGCTCGAACGCCGGCGCCGGCTTGCCGATCAGCGGCGACGGCAGCGTCTCCTTGTCACGATCCAGGCTGACGAAAAAGAACACGACCAGCGCGGCGAACAGGCTTATGGGAAGCAGAAAGCGCCACATATCGATCAACTCACGCTCGCGGCCTTGGCCGCGCCTTCGGCGGCGCCGGCGGCAGCGCCGGCGCGCTGGCGATAACGCCGGTCGCAAACCGAGATGACACCGCCCAGCGCGATCACCAGCGCACCGAGCCAGATGAAGCGGATCAGCGGCTTGTACTGCAGGCGCAGGCTCCAGGCACCATCGCCGAGCGGCTCACCCATGGCGACGAACAGGTCGCGGTTCCAGCGCACGTCGATGCCTGCTTCGGTCATCGGATTGGTCTGCACCCGGTAAGTCCGCTTCTGCGGATGCACCACCGCCACCTGCCGACCGTCGCGCGAGATCACGATCTCGCTTTCGATGGCGTCGTAGTTCGGGCCGGTGACGTCGCGCAGGCCGTTCATGGTGAAGTCGAAGCCGGCGTGCTGCGCCGTCTGGCCCGGCCGCAGGCTCAGGTCCGTCTCGATCTTGTACGACTCCACCGTGGTTGCGCCGAGAACGAACAGCGCCAGCCCGAAGTGCGCCACGCACATGCCGAGCACACTGGCCGAAAGGCTGTGTCCCTTGCGCAGCCGTTCGACCGGTTCGATCAGTGACGAGAACGCGACCCACAGCGCCGCCACGATGCCGACGCTGGCGAGCACGGAGTGCAGGCCATAAGCGATCCAGAACACCGCGAGGCCGAGTACCAGCGCCGCCGCCAGGAGCACGACCAGCAGGGTCTTCCGGCGCTCGAACGACGCCTTCTTCCAATTGGCGTGCATGCCCGGCGCCAGCAGGAACACCAGCGGCAGCATCGGGATCAGGAAG
>JBDHQY010000423.1:0-3058 GCA_039807315.1 Steroidobacter sp.
ATCTCGCCCGAGCTCGGGATGTACGGAATCAGGGTCAGGTGCATGTAGAGCACGTTGTCGTGCCCCAGTTCCACGCCCATCTGGCGGATCGCCTCCAGGAACGGCAGCGACTCGATGTCGCCCACCGTGCCGCCGATCTCGACCATGCACACGTCGGCGTCGCCCGCGCCCATGCGGATGCAGTGCTTGATCTCGTCGGTGATGTGCGGAATGACCTGCACGGTCGCGCCGAGATAATCGCCGCGCCGCTCCTTCGCGATCACGCGCTCGTAGATGCGCCCGGTGGTGAAATTGCTGTTGCGCGAGGTCGTGGTGCGGATGAAACGCTCGTAATGGCCCAGATCCAGATCGGTCTCGGTACCGTCGCTGGTGACGTACACCTCGCCGTGCTGGAACGGGCTCATGGTGCCTGGATCGACGTTGATGTACGGATCCAGCTTGACCATGCTCACCTTGAGGCCACGCGCCTCGAGAATGGCGCCCAGCGAGGCGGCGGCGAGGCCCTTTCCGAGTGAGGAAACGACACCGCCAGTCACACAGATATAACGAGTCATCGCAGGCACCGTCGTTCGGGAAGATGGAGGGAAATTCGGCTGATGCACTGAGTGCAGCGCCGTGTTCACGACGGGAGCACAGTCTATCGGAATCACCCAGGTGATGAAAGGAGAAAAGCGCTCGCACGCGCTCCAGCAGAGACCTTCGCGGGCGCCTGATATTTACGCATCACTCCCGCGCACAGCCTGCCCTCGACTCGATCGGGGGCGGGAGCCCATGCCGCTGGTTCAGAGGGATTCCCGCCGGCACGGGAATGACCGGGAGCGAGTGAATCAGGGCTCCCTTGGTGGGCATCGACCGTGGCCGTCGACGCGCTCTGTCGCCACTTGCCGGACCGCCGTGATCGGCGGGCGGTCCAGCCATGCGATCTGCATCCCTTCCTCGGCGCCGCTCGCCGCGAATTCCTGCGCTATCCACAGATCCCCCACGGCGACAAGCTCGTCTGCGGCGTACAGCAAGGGCAGCCGGTCGCGCCACCAGGGCAGGATGTCGGCGTCCTGCAGGAGCTTCTTCAGTTTGCGATGGTGATCCCGGCCCGAGGTTTGCAGCGACTCGCCGCCGTGACGAAAAGTCACGCGCAGCTGCGGCGGCAATTTCGTCGGCGACAGCCCGGCGCCGCGCACGTTCTGCATTCGTAGCAGCCCCAGCCCGTGAGGCAGCAAGAATTCCCGGCTGCAATCCCATTCGAACGCGATATCCCGCGGCTGTGCCGGCAACTGCGCACCGCCGTACAGGAGCCCCCGATGGCGTCGCACTTCGAAGCCGTCCCATGCGACGCACGGTAGACGATCTTCCTGCGCCGCCAGCATGTCGTGTTCCAGCGAGAGCAGCTTGCGCGTCGAAGGTGGCCGCGTCCCCTGCGATCGCAGCCAGTAACGCAACAGGTTGCGGCGGCGCGGACCGTCGAGCGCCACCAATGCCGCCACCCGCAAACATCGGCCGACGGCGGCGCCAGCATGGTCCGCGGCGGCCAGCGAATCCAGCAGAGCGCCCGCCTCGGCGAGATGCCCCGCCGAACGCACGGCGCTGCGCGCAATCCCCGGCCAGCGTTGCTGCAAGGCAGGAATGACCTCGTGGCGCAGGTAGTTGCGGCTGAAGCGGCTGTCGACGTTGGAGGGATCGGCAATCCACGACAGGCCCTGTCCGCTCGCCCATGCCTGCAGCTCGGCACGGGTGAATTCCAGCAGCGGCCGCAAGTGCCAGCCCGCGCCGGAAATCTGGCACACCGGCATTGCCGACAAGCCACCGACACCGGCGCCGCGCGCCAGGGCCAGGAGCACCGTTTCCAGCTGGTCGTCGGCGTGATGAGCCGTCAGCAAGGCGTCGCCGGGATCGAGCAGCGAACGCAGCGCCCGATAACGGACCGTGCGCGCCGCCGCCTCGATTCCCATGGAGGCATCCAGTGGGACATCCACCTGCCGGAACACGAAATCGATGCCTGCCGCGGCCGCAACTTCGGCGCAGTGCCTGCACCAATCGGCCGAGCGCGGCTGCAACCGATGATCGATGTGGATCGCGTGCAGGGTGTGGGTACCCGAAGGTTGCTCGCGAATGGCAGCCGCGAGGGCCTGCAGCAGAACCGTCGAATCCAGCCCGCCGCTGAAAGCGACGCAGAGCCGGCCGCTGGCCGCCGGGGGCAGATGCCTTTGAATACGGGCGAGCAGCGCTGCTGGGGAAAAAGGCATGAAACCTTTACCGATCTCCGATCCGCCCAGGGTCCTAGCAAGGACCCGGCTTGGCACTGCAGCCTTCAAACTTTTTCCGAGCACCCGGGTCGATCGCAGCCGTCACGGGAAGGTCTGAATTCATGCGTTCCCAATCATTCCCGCCATTCGTTCTCAGCCATGCCCGCGCCGGCGGGAATCCCTCTGAACCAGCGGCGTGGGCTCCCGTCCCCGATCGAGTCGGTGACGGCTTTGCGCGGAAGATGACGAGTTTCCAGTCCTAGCCTTCGCTGAAGACACCGTAGCCGCGCAGCCGCTTCTCGCGCGCCAGCATCAGCTGGTCGATGGACATGGACTGCAGCTCGCGCAAGTAACGCAGCAAGGTGTCCTTGAGATTGTCGGCCATCGTCTGCGGATCGCGATGCGCGCCGCCCAGCGGCTCCTTGACGACTTCGTCGACGACGCCGAGCTTGGCGATGCGCTCGGCGCTCACGCCCATGGCCTCGGCCGCCAGGTCCTTCTTGTCGGCGCTGCGCCAGAGAATGCCCGCGCAGCCTTCGGGGGAGATCACGGAGTAGATGCTGTACTGGAGCATCAGCAGCCGATCGCATACGCCGATGGCCAATGCGCCGCCGGACCCGCCCTCGCCGATCACCACGCTGATGATCGGCACTCGGAGATTCGACATCTCCAGCAGATTGCGCGCGATGGCCTCGCTCTGGCCGCGTTCCTCGGCGCCGACGCCGGGATAGGCGCCGGAAGTGTCGATGAAGGTGATCAGCGGCATCTGGAATTTCTCGGCCAGGTGCATCAGCCGCAGCGCCTTGCGATAGCCCTCC
>JBDHQY010000005.1:0-15523 GCA_039807315.1 Steroidobacter sp.
GCGGCAGTGCGCGGAAACACATTCGAACGTTCGATCCCTCAGGCCCGCAACAGCGCGCGGAATCGCTCCTTCGCCTCCGGCACGAGATCCGACGTCTGCTCCGGGCCCGGGAAGGCTCCCGCTGCCACGTCGTGCGCAAATCGGCGAGCTGCCGCCACCACCTCCTGTGCCACGTTCAGATAACGCCGCGTATGGCGCGGCTGGAAATCCGTGTACAGGCCGAAGAGATCGTGAAACACCTGGATCTCGCCGTCGCAGTGCGGGCCGGCGCCGATGCCGATGGTTGGAATGGCGATCTGTCGCGAGATCTCCTGCGAGACCGACGCCGGCAGCAGCTCCAGCACCACTGCAAAAGCGCCCGCCGCCTCCAGCGCCTTGGCTGCGGCAACGAGCGAGACGGCCACCGCAGGATCGCGCCCCTGGATCCGCGGTCCGCCCATGGCGTGAGTCGACTGCGGCGTGAACCCGAGATGTCCGCAGACGGGAATACCGGCGTGAACCAACCGCTCGATGGTCGGCACCGCTTCCAGAACGCCTTCGATCTTGACGGCTCCTACCCTGCCTTCGGTCATCAGACGCGCCGCATTGCGCAGCGCCTCCTCCACCGAGATCTGATAGGTCATGAAAGGCATGTCACCGATCAGCAGCGCGCGATGCGCCCCTCGCGCCACCATCTGCGCGTGATAGATGATCTGATCGAGACTGACCGGCAGCGTGGTGTCCTGCCCCTGCACCACCATGCCCACGGTATCGCCGATCAGGATGACCGGGACGCCGGCTGCATCCACCATCTGCGCGGCCGTGTAATCGTAAGCCGTGAGCGCGGCAATACGCTCGCCGCGACGTTTCATGGCAACGATGTCGAGAACCGAAAGCCGCCGGGATTTCATCTGTTCGCGCCTCCGACCCCGCAGCGGGGGACGCCAAGATTCCATCCGCGTGCATATTAGTCAACGCTAAGGTTCTTTGCAGTCGTGCAAGTAGATGCTTATATACCGGCATGACCCTGGAAGACCTCCGTATCCTGGTGGCCGCCTGCGAAGCCGGCAACATGAGCTCGCTGGCGCGCGAGCTGCGGCGCACGCAATCCTCGATCAGCCAGCACATCGCGCGGCTCGAAGCCGAGCTGGGCGTACGCCTGTTCGAACGTCATGCGCGCGGCATCGCACCGACCGCCGCCGGCAGGATCCTCAAGGACTTCGCCCTGGAAGGGCTCGATGCCATCGAAGTGGGGCTGCAACGCGTTCGCGCCTTGCGACAAGGCGAATCCGACACGCTCACCATCACCACCGGCGGCACCACGGTGCGGCATTTCATGCGACATGCCGTGGTGCGGTTCCGCAAGGAACATCCGGACGTGACCCTGCGCTTCCTGCCCGCCAGTTCGACCCGGCGTTGCTTCGAGATCCTGCGCCTGAGCAAGGCCGACCTGGGTTTCGTCACCACCGGCGAGCCGGCGCGTGGCATCAACGAGCGCACCATCGCCCGGCAGCGCCTGTTCCTGCTGACGGCGAAGAACGACCCGCTGGCCAAGCGTCGCAAGCTGCTGCTCGGGGATCTCGGATCGATCCGCTATCTGGGGCTGGCCGGCGGCACGACGCACCACAGCGCCATCGAACAGGCGGCGCTGCGGCACGGCGTCGAGCTCAAGCCCGAGGTGGCTTTCGACGATTTCGACACGGCCAGGATTTTCGTCGAACTCGGCCTGGGACAGGCCATCGTGCCGGCCGTGCACGCGCACAACTTCGAGAAGGGCGGCGGTGTGAAAGCGGTGCTCATCGCCGATCTGCCGCCGGTATCGATCGGCTGGGCGTTCCGGCACTGGCGCCATCTCTCACCTGCGGCGCGCGAATTCGTGGCTATCGCGGATCAGGAGATCGGGAAACTGCACGGCGTCGGCGGATTCGAGCTCGTTTAGCGCGACGCGGCCCGCTGCTTCGCGATGCCGGGCCTGGGCCAGTTCGGCGAACCTGCAACGTCCTGATCTGGACGGCTTCAGGCGGCCTGCCGCGCCAGCTGACCATCACCGGGATTCGTGTCGTCATGCCCGGCTCGTTCGAGCGTCGGCGCGGCGTATCCCGTGCCCTGCCTCGAGAAGGAAGAAATCGCCGACAGCATCTGCATCGACTGGCCACGCAGCGCTTCGGCGGTCTGGATCAGCTGCAGCGACATCTGCGCATCGCGCTGAGTGATCTCGTCCATCTGCGCCATGGCCTTGTTGATCTGCTCGATGCCGGCCGACTGCTCGCGGCTGGCGGCTTCGATCTCGGCGATCACGTTCGTGACCCGCTTCACCGACTCCACCACCTGGCTCATCGATTGCTCGGCCTGACTGGCGAGATCGCTGCCGCGCGCCACGGTCTCGCCGGAAGCCGCGATCAGCTCCTTGATCTGCTTGGCCGAAGCGGCCGAGCGCTGCGCCAGGGCTCGTACTTCCTGCGCCACGACCGCGAACCCGCGGCCCTGCTCGCCGGCTCGCGCCGCTTCCACCGCCGCATTCAGCGCCAGCAGGTTGGTCTGGAACGCAATGCCGTCGATGATGCCGACGATGTCGCTGATGCGCTTGGAGCACTCGGTGATCGCTCCCATCGTCGCATAGACCTCGCTGACGACTTCGCGGCCGCGTGCGGTCGCTGCCGACGACTGATTCGCCAGCTCGGTCGCTTGATACGCACTGTCGGTATTGCGCGCGACGGTCGCCGTCAGCTGCTCCAGCGAGGCCGCCGTCTCCTCCAGGCTGGCGGCATGCTCGCCGGTGCGATTGGACAGATCCGTATTGGCCGCCACGACCTCGCAGACACTGTCGCGTACCTGGGTCGCTGCAGCCAGATTGTCCTTCAGCACGCCGTCGAGCTTGACCCGTACCTGCTCCAGGGTTCGCGCCACGGCCATGACACAGAACACGCCTTCGGCAGGAATACGGCTGCGCGTGTCGCCGCCGAGCAGCTGGGAAGCGGCACGCTGCATTTTCTGCAATGGCCTGACGACGCTGTTCTGCACATAGAACAGGTTCGCCAGCGCCACGGCGCTCGCCAGCAGGCCGAGCACGCTCATCAGGCTGAAGCCGGATTGGGCGAAGCTCATGGTGGTCATGGTGAGCAGCAATGCGCTCAACGAACCAACCACGGCCCAGGTGCCGGCGCGCAGCGACGGCGACAGCAGCCGCCTAGCGACGCCGAGCAGGGAGGTATCGACGATCCTGCCTTCCTTGATCTTGCGATTGCGCGCCCGACCGTTGCGGATGTCGGCATAGACGCGCTCCGCCTGCTGGATCTCGGCGGGCGCGGCTTTGACCCGTACCGACATGTAGCCGACGATCCGGCCACCATCCATCATCGGCGTGATGTTGGCGCGCACCCAGTAGAAGCCGCCGCTCTTGCGGCGATTCTTCACGATACCGGTCCAGCTGCGACCGGAGCGGATGGTGGCCCACAGATCGGCGAACACTTCGCGCGGGATGTCCGGATGCCGCACGATGTTCTGCGGCTGCCCCAGACATTCCTCCAGCGAGAACTGGCTGCTGCTGAGAAAGGCGGGATTGGCGTAGGTGATGCGGCTGCTCGGATCGGTGTGCGTGATGATGACTTCATCGTCGGGCAACACGTACTCTTCCTGGGTGACCGCTCCCTGCATTCTCATGATTCGTCGATGCTCCTTGGGGCCGCGCGAACGCCTGCGCGCTGCATGTTTCTTCCATCCGGTTGTCGGCGCGGCAGATGGATTCGTGAGTGTTCGCGGACTGAATTCAGGGTACGCCTTAATTCGGATACCGCAGTGCAGTACCCACCCTCCCGAACCGAGGGTGTTGTAGCCTCGTGGCATGAGTTTCCCGCCGGCCGAGCGACTCGCACTCCAGATCGATCCAACCCGCACGGTCTCGGCGCTGCTGCTGCGCCCGGCGGATGCCCGCCTCTGTTTAGTGCTCGCTCATGGCGCCGGCGCGGGCATGGAGCACCCCTCCATGTCGTCGGTCACTCTGGATCTGGCCTCGCTTGGCGTGGCGACATTGCGCTTCCAGTTCCCCTACATGGAGCGCGGCTCGAAACGGCCCGATCCGCCACCGCTGTGCCATGCCACCGTACGTGCGGCCGTGGCCGCGGCACGGCGACTCGCACCGGGCTTGCCGCTGCTCGCCGGCGGTCGCTCGTTCGGTGGCCGCATGACTTCGCAGGCACAAGCACTCGAGCCGCTACCCGGCGTGCGCGGCCTGGTTTTTCTGGCCTTTCCGCTGCATCCCGCAGGCCGGCCGTCCGATGAGCGCGCGCAACATCTTTCGAACATCGCGATTCCGATGCTGTTCGTGCAGGGCACGCGCGATGAGCTCGCAGCGCTCGACTTGCTCGAACCCGTCATCGCGCGGCTCGGCAGCCGCGCCCGGCTGCAACTATTGCAGCAGGCCGATCACTCCTTTCACGTGCCGGCACGCAGCGGCCGGCAGGACGCCGCGGTGCGAGCCGAGGCAACGCAGTGCATCGTCGACTGGGCGCGAACGCTCGCAGCGCCGGAGTGAATCCATGCCGAGCAGCCGCAGACTGAAGATCGCCGCCGCCATGAGCGCCTCGCTGACGGCGCTGATCGCGCTCATCCTCATGCTGCTGGTGAAGCACGTCATCACCTACCAGATGGCGCTGCTGATGTTCGTGGGACTGCTCGGCCTGCATGTGGGATTCGGCGTGCTGATCGCCGTCCACCGTTTCGTCGATCGGCTCGACTGAACGCCCATGCCGCGCATGAAACGCTCTCTCGACCGTTACGCGGCCAAGCGCAAGTTCGAACGTACACCGGAGCCGGGACCGAAAGTCGTCGAGCGCCATGGACCGTTGCTGTTCCTGGTGCAGAAGCATGCGGCGCGTCGGCTGCACTACGACTTGCGGCTGGAGCTCGACGGCGTACTGAAATCGTGGGCCGTGCCCAAGGGCCCCTCGCTGCAGCTGAGCGAGCGCCGGCTGGCGGTGGAGGTCGAGGACCATCCGTTCGACTACGCGTCCTTCGAAGGCGTGATCCCGGAAAAGCAGTACGGCGCGGGCAACGTCATAGTCTGGGACTGCGGCGTCTACTCACCCGATGAAGGTCAGCAATACTCCTTCGGCAATCGCGCCGAGGCCGAAGAGCGCGTGCGCACCGAACTGGCCAACGGCAAGCTCAGCTTCTTCCTGCGCGGCGAGAAACTGAAAGGCTCGTTCGCGCTGGTGCGCACCTCCACCGACAAGCAGTGGCTGCTGCTCAAGCACAAGGACCGTTTCGTCGGGCCCGATACCCTGCTGGCACAGAACGCCTCGGTGCTGTCCGGCGCCACGCTCGACGACGTTTCGCAGTCCGCGCGCGGGCGACTCTCGGCAGCCCGCCTGTCTCCGGCGGGGCCCAGCGAAGCACTGCCACAGAAACTCATGCCCATGCTCGCCGAAGCGGCGAAGCCGCCGCCGCGCTCGCATCCGGACTGGCTGTACGAGCCCAAGCTCGACGGCTATCGCGTGCTCGCATTCATCGACCAGGGCACGGTGCGGCTGCAATCGCGCCGCGGCATCGACATGACGGCGCTGTTCCCGGAAATCGTCATCGAGCTGCAGGCGCAGGCAGTCGACACCATGATCCTCGACGGCGAGATCGTCGCACTGGACAAATCGGGCCGGCCGTCGTTCAACACGCTGCAGAATCGCGCGCAGGTCAAGTCTGCAAAACAGCTTGCCGACGCGCAGCGCCAGTCGCCAGTGGTCCTGCTGTGCTTCGATTTGCTGCACTTCGCCGGGCTCAACCTGCGCGATGCGGCATACAGCGAACGGCAGCGCTATCTCAAGCAATGTCTGCTGCCGTCGCCGCATCTGCAGCTCGTGCATACCTCGGAAGACGCGGAGCAGCTGTACCGCGCCTCGATAGAACACGGCTTCGAGGGCATCGTCGCGAAACGGCGCGACAGCAAATATCAGCCCGGCAAGCGCTCGGCTGCCTGGGTCAAGATCAAGGCGACGCAGACTTCCGAGTTCGTCATCGGCGGCTATACCAAAGGCAAAGGCGCGCGCGCCGCGCTCGGTTCGCTGCTGTTGGGTTACCGCAAAGGCAAGGAGCTGCACTATGTCGGCCATGCCGGTTCCGGGCTGACCGATGAATCCATTCGCGATCTGCGCCGGCGAGCCACCAAGCTCACGCTCAAGAGCTCGCCCTTCGTGAGCAGGCCGCAGGTGAACGGGCCGGCCACCTGGCTCGAGCCCGAACTGGTGGCCGAAGTCGAATTCGACAGTTGGACACCCGATGGCCATCTGCGCAGCCCCGTGTTCGTACGGCTGCGCGATGACATTGCACCGAGCCGCGTACGCAGCGGCCCGAGGGCGAAACGCCCGCGGGCAAAATCATCCAGAGCACCTGCGAACGAAATCGAGTCGGTGCTGCAGCAGCTCGACGGCGACAGCGCCCGGCTCGACCTGACGGTCGGCGGCGCGAAGATCCGCCTCACCCATCTCGACCGTGAATACTGGCCGGGCGACAAGAAGGCCGGCGTGCCGCCGATCACCAAGCGCGATCACCTTCGTTATCTCGCGCGCGTCTCGCCCTTCATGCTGCCGCATCTGCGCGACCGGCCGCTGACCCTGATCCGCATGCCCGAAGGTATCGCCGGCGAGCGCTTCTTCCAGAAGCACTGGGACCAGGAGCGCCCCGGCTTCGTCGAGACGGTGACCGTGTTCTCCGAACACCGCGACAGCCGGCACGACTACATACTGGGCAACAATCTTCCCACCCTGTTGTGGCTGGGTCAGGTCGGCACGCTGGAATTCCACGTGTGGCACTCGCGCGCCAGGACCGGCGCCGATGCCGCCAGCAGCAGCACCGACTACTCCAGCTCGCTGCAAGCCATGCAGGCATCGGTGCTGAACTATCCGGACTACCTGGTGTTCGACATCGATCCTTACATCTACTCGGGCAAGGAGCCCAAGGGCGCCGAGCCCGAGCTCAACAAGAAGGGCTTCGCGATGGGCAAGCGGGTGGCGTTCTGGATCAAGGATCTGCTGCAGCAGCTGTCGCTCGGCGCCCGGGTGAAGACTTCCGGCAAGACCGGTCTGCACGTGTTCGTGCCGATCGAGCGCACCGTGACCTTCGACGGCGCGCGGCACATCTGCGAAATGGTCGGCCGGCACGTGCTGCGGCAGCATCCCAAGGACGTCACCATGGAATGGGCCGTGATCAAGCGCACCGGCAAGATCTTCATCGACTACAACATGAACGTGCGCGGCAAGACCCTGAACGTGGCCTACTCGCCCCGCGGCGTGCCGGGCGCCCCGGTCTCCATGCCCCTGACCTGGGAGGAGCTGGAAGCCGCCGAGCCCATGCATTTCACCATGCACAACGCGCTCGAGCGCTTGGCCGGCAGCGGCGACCGGTGGCATGATGTTCTCACGTCGAAACAGAGTCTTGCGCAGGCATTCGCGAAGTAGGGATCGAATAAATCAGAGCCGCCGTCGGCAATGCGCCTTCAGGAACGTCTTTCCTGCAGACCCTTGCCGGGCATCGAACCAAAGGTAGCAGCCATGGCCGCACGTTCCATCGGTTCACTGACCATCTCCTTCGGGCTGGTCGCCATTCCAGTGAAGCTGTACACCGCAACCCAGTCCGCCAACGCCATCTCCTTCAATCTGCTGCACAAGGGCTGCGGCTCGCGGCTCAAGCAGCAGTACGTCTGCATCAAGGAAGGCGTGGTGGTCGAGCGCGAGCAGATGGTGAAGGGCTACGAGTTCGCCAAGGACCAGTACGTCACCTTCACGCCGGAAGAGATCAAGCAGTTGGAGGAAGTGGGCACGCACTCGGTGGACATCTCCGAGTTCGTGCCGATCGAATCCATCGATCCGGTGTACTTCGACAAGACCTACTACCTGGCGCCGGACAAGGGCGCGGCCAAGCCGTATGCCCTGCTGACCGAAGCGCTGAAAGAAGCCGGGCGCTGCGCCGTCGCTCGCTGGGCCTCGCGCGGCAAGGCGTACATCGTCGCGCTGCGGCCGGTCGGCGACGTGTTGACCATGCAGCAGCTGCATTTCGCGTCTGATGTGCGTCCCGCCAGCGAAGTGGACGTCGCCAGGCTCGACGTGAAGCCGCAGGAGATGAAGCTGGCGCGGCAGCTGATCGATCAGCAGTCGGCGGACACGTTCGACCCCGGCGCCTACACCGACGAAGTGCGCGCCCGCATCGAGGCTTCGATCCAGAAGAAGGTCGAAGGCCAGGAGATTTCCGTGACCGAAGCGCCGCCGGCAAGTGGCGGCAAGGTCATCGACCTGATGGCGGCGCTGCGCGCCAGTCTGGAGAAAACCGAGGCGGCCAAGGTTTCCGCCGCGAAGCTCGGACCACGCAAGGCACCCAAGCGGGTCGAGCAAACGGCCAAGCCGGCGCGCAAGGCCGGCAAGCGGTAAGGAGCGCATGTATTTTCACCGGACCGGACGACGGCAAGCAGTCACCCGCGCCGTGGGACACGGATGCCACGTCCGCTGAACCGCCCATGCAGACCTACAGCGCCAACGATATCGAACGAATCCTGCGGCTCTCGCGCAGCACGCTGCGCGGGCTGATCAAGAACGGATTCGTGAATCCCGCCCGTGGTCCGCGGCGTGAGCTGCGCTTCTCGTTCCAGGATCTCATCGTGCTGCGTGCGGCGCGTGCGCTGATCGAGGCCAAGGTTCCGCGAAGACGCATCAGCCGCTCGATGAAGGATCTGCGCCGTCACCTGCCCGACACCGTGCCGCTGTCGGGCCTGAGCATCGGCGCCGTGGGCGATCAGGTGGTGGTGCGCGACGGCAAGAGTCACTTCCAGGTGGACAGCGGCCAGTACCTGCTCGGCTTCGACGTGAGCCTGGAGAACGGCGTGCTGCGGGTCGTCGAGCGCAAGAAGGAAAACACGGCGGCCGAACAACCGCCGACGACGTTGGATGCCGAGGACCGGTTCGATCAGGCGCTGCGGCTGGAAGCAAGCGATCCGCAGGCGGCCGGCGACGCCTATCGACGCATCGTGGACAGCGAACCGGACAACGCCGCCGCGTGGATCAACTGGGGCCGCCTGCTGCACGAGCAGAACGCAACGCGCGAAGCTCAACGCGTTTATGAGCGCGCCATGCAACAGTGCGGACCCGATCCGGTGCTGATGTTCAACTTCGGCGTGCTGCTCGAAGACATCGGCCGCACCGGCGCCGCGCTCGAAGCCTATCAGGCCGCCATCACCGAGGACCCGAATCTCGCCGACGGTCATTTCAACCTGGCGCGGCTGTACGAAGCGCTCGGCAAGCCGCAACACGCCATCCGGCACCTCGGCCAGTATCGCCGACTGCTGAAGAGCGCCGGCCTGCCCGCCGACGCCTGAGATTCGCAGCCGGAGCGATGGCGGGCAGCATCGTCGAGCGATGACCTGATCTTTCCGCCACGAGCAACGAAACCCCCTGGTCAGGAAAGACCGCCGCCCTGTACGCAAGACGCACAGGCTCATATGCCCGTGGCGGCGGACGTGAAGAATCGCATGGTTTCTGCAAGGAACCGGCTGGCCGCGCGTGCGAAGATAGGCCGTCCCCGCAGGAGATCCGCTCGTCATGTCCCAGACCGAATTCACCATCCTCGGCCCTGGAGCCATCGGCTCCATCCTCGGCGCTCACCTGGCGCGCGCCGGACATTCCGTGACCATGCTGGCCCGCGGCCGGCGGGCGCAGCAGCTGCAAAGCGAGGGACTCACGATCAAGGGGCTGGCCGAATTTTCAGTGCCGGTGCAGACGCTGACCGATCCCGCGCAGCTGCAGAGCACGGACGTGCTGATCGTCGCCACCAAGACGCCCGGCACCGCCGCCGCGCTGGCGAACCTGCGCCATGCCAAGGTCGGCCTGGCCTTCTCGATCCAGAACGGGGTGTACAAGAACCGCATGCTGGTCGACGCCTTCGGCAAGGACCGGGTGCTCGGCTCGCTGGCCAATACCAGCGGCGAGCTGCTGCCTTCGGGCGAAGTGCTGTTCACCCGCAACGTCAACCTGCTGGTGGGCGAGCTGGCCGGCGGCGACAGCGAGCGGTCACAGCGTGTCGCGGCAACCATCGACGCCTCCGGCGTGCGCTCCACCGCCGTGCCCGACATCCTCAGCCTCGAATGGTCCAAATTCGCATCATGGACCGGTTTCATGATACTCGCGGTCTCGACGCGGGCGCCGACCTGGAAGTACATGGCCGATCCCGATGCCGCCTTGCTGCTGGCCCGGCTGGTCCGCGAGACCGGCGCCCTGGCCAACGCCAGCGGCGTGCAGTTGAACGATCAGTCGATGCTGCCGGTGGCCACCATGTGCCGCAGCAGCGAGCCAGAAGCGGTCGCGGCCGTGATGCGGGCGGGCGAGGAATTCAAGCGCAACGCTCCGCAGCATCGGATGTCGTCCCTGCAGGATCTGGACGCGGGCCGGCCGCTGGAGATCGAAGAGACCATCGGCTTTGCCGTCGCCGAAGCCGCCCGCCTCAAGGTGCAGGCGCCGCTGATGGAGGCGCTCTGTCACCTGGTGCGTGCCATCGACCGCACCCGCTGACGTCGGCCTGCGGTCGGGTCAGTGAGCCGACGCCAGCTTCAGACCGACGATGCCGGCGATGATGAAACCGACGCTGACCAGGCGCGCGGTGTTCGCCGGCTCGCCCAGCAGGACGATGCCCAGAATCACCGTGCCGACGGCGCCGACACCAACCCACACCGCGTAGGCCGTACCCACCGGCAACGACTTCATCGCCAGCCCCAGCAGCGCGACGCTGATGGCCATGGCCACCGCAGTACCGATGCTCGGCCACAGGCGCGTGAAGCCTTCGGTGTATTTCAATCCGATCGCCCAGCCGACCTCGAACAGGCCGGCCACCACCAGAACGATCCAGGACAGGGATGCGGACATGAGGATTCCCCTCGCACCGGCGGGGTCGTCCCCGTTTTGAGGAAGTCGCGGTGAGGTCGTCCACACCGTGCGCCGATGAAATCGGCGCGCTGGATCTTAGCAGCTGCCGGCGCGACGCTGGCCAATGACCGGGTAACGGAGCAGATGCACCGGATGGCGCATCTCGATGACTCCCAGGGAGCGGGCCTCAGCCGAGCGGCATCGCCAACAGGCTGCCGGCGGCCAGCGAGGCGCCGATCAGCGCGCCGGCAACCACGTCGCTCGGATAGTGCAGCCCCAGCACCACGCGCGACATGGCAACCAGTATGGCGAACGGCACGCACAGCCAGCTCAGTTCGGGAAAGCTGTCGACGATCAAGGTGGTTAAGCTGACCGCATGCAGCGTGTGGCCGGAAGGGAAGCTGTAGCGATCCAGCGCGCGGGTGCCGGGAACGATACCCACCAGGGAGATATAGGGGCGCTCGCGCACCAGCCGCGACTTCAGATATTTATAGAGCGCCAGACCGGTGAATCCGACGATGACCATGCGCAACGCGGGCAGCAGCGCGGCCTGCCCGTAAACCAGCGGCAGCAGCGCCACCAGCGTGTACCAGAACACGCCGTCGCCGAGCCGGCTCACCGTTACGAACAAGCCGCGTACCGCAGGCCAGCTGCAGCTGCGGTTCATGCGCAGACACCAGCCGTACTCGATCGCATCGACGCGACGGAACAGTTCGGCGGTTCTGGCGGAGGCCATGGCGTTCACCTCGCTGGGCTGCATGAGATGCAGTCTCCACCTGCCATACTGCCGCGAGTTTACGGATACATGACGGTTATGTGACTGCAGCGCCTCGTGCCGCGCAAAGCTGATTTCGTCCTACGCGCTGCGCCCGGCTCTACAATAGGACGCGCCCATGACGAACCGGCCTTTCCCATGCAATTGCTGCTGATCGAGGACCACAAGGACATTGCCGCCAACATCACCGAGTACTTTGCCGCTCGCGGCGACTCGGTGAGCCACGCCGGCGATGGCAGGAGCGGCCTGCGGCTGGCGCTCGACGGCCAGTACGACGCCATCGTGCTCGATCTGATGCTGCCCGGCATGGACGGGCTGTCGCTGTGCCGCAGCCTGCGGCAGGCAGGGCATACGCGGGTGCCGGTGCTGATGCTCACGGCAAAGGATCTGCTGGCGGACAAGATCGAGGGCTTCGAGGCCGGCGCGGACGACTATCTGGTCAAGCCGTTCTCCCTCGCCGAACTGGACGCGCGGCTCAAGGCGCTGGTGCGCCGGGCCAGCCCGCCGGATGCGCCACGCGTGCTCACCGTCGGCGATCTCAAGTTCGATCTCGATACTCTGGAAGCGGAACGCGGCGGCGAGCCGATCAAGCTGAATCCGACCACGCGGCGCATCCTCGTCATGCTGATGCATAACTCCAATCGCGTGGTCACGCGCGCGGAGCTGGAACACGAGCTGTGGGGAGACAATCAGCGCGAGGGCGACTTCCTGCGTGCCCACATGCACGCGCTGCGCACCGCCATCGACAAGAATTTCCCGGTCAAACTGCTGCACACCATTCATGGCACTGGCTATCGACTTTCGCCGGATCCCGCGCGTTCGTGAGCTGAACGAATGGTTCGCGCGACTGAGCCTGCGCTCACGCATCGCCGGCACCATGCTCGCGCTGGTGGCGATTGCCGGCATCGTGCTGGCGGCGTGGGCGGTACTGGCCGATGAGCGCCTGAAGCGCAACATCACCTACGACCTGCTGTCCGAAGAGCTCACGCACTACGAGCAGCGGATGCGCGTCGATCGCGGTGCCGAGCCGCTGCGCTCCGCGCGACTCAGCATCTATCGCTCCAGCGATTTCGCCGAGCTGCCGCGCCATATCGCCACATTGAAACCCGGCATCATGCACCGCGTGCGCTCCAACGGGCGGCTGCTCGATGTGCTGGTTCGCGACGGCGATTTCGGCCGCTTGTACATCACCTACGACGTCACCACCCACGTGCGCCAGGAGCTGATCGCCGTGCTGATCCTGGCGCTCGGCGTGGTGGCCATCGTGGTGGTCGCCGGCTGGGCCGCCTTCGGCATTTCCAGCCGGCTGGTCGAGCCGGTGAATGCGCTGGCCGAGCGCCTCACCCAGATCGATCCCGGCGAGCGTCATGTGCGCATGGGTGCACGGTTTTCCGGCAACGAGCTGGAGCCGATCGCGCGCTCGATCGACACCTACATGGAGCGGCTCGACGGCTTCGTGGAGCGCGAGCAGTCGTTCACTTCCACCGCTAGTCACGAATTGCGCACACCGCTCGCCGTGATCCGCGGCGCGGTGGAGCTGCTTCAGGCACAGCTGGCGGATCGACCGGCCACCGCCAATGCGCTCGCTCGCATCCAGCGCGCCGTGCGCGAGATGACCGAATTCACCGATGCGCTGCTGATGCTCTCGCGCGAAGAACGCGCCACGACCCGGGCCGAGGCCGGATGCGAAGTGCAGCAGTTGCTGATCAGAGTGGTGGAGGATCTTCGCAGCGTCGTGCCCGGCAGGCGCATCCTGCTGCAGCTGGAAGACCAGCAGGCCCTGCGGGTCGCCGCCCCGGAAAGCATGGTCGCCATGCTCATCGGCAACATCGTGCGCAATGCCCTGCAGCACGGCAGCGCCGACGAGGTCATCTGCCGGTTGCACGGCCGCGAGCTGAGCGTCAGCAACGCCGGCTCGCTGCCGGATGCGAACCTGGCGCAGGCACCGGCCCGCGGCTTCACCACCCACCCGGGCGGCCACGGCATGGGCCTGTATCTGGTGCGCCGGATCTGCGAGCGCTACCACTGGGCAATCCGCCTGGAAAATACCTCCGAAGGCGTGCTGGCGAGCGTGGAATTCTAGCGGGGCACCGGCTCGCACTGCCCCTGCTGTGGTAGCATCCTGCGCTTCGAAATTCCCTCGAGATCCATACCGGAGTTCCGTCGATGTCGACAGCGCTCAAGCTCAACGTGCCCACCCAGGGCCAGAAAATCACCATCAGCAACGGCAAGCTGAACGTTCCCGATCAGCCCATCGTCCCTTTCATCGAAGGCGACGGCACCGGCCCGGACATCTGGCGCGCCTCGGTTCGCGTGCTCGACGCAGCGGTGCAGAAAGCCTACGGCGGCAAGCGCAAGATCCATTGGATGGAGGTGTACGCCGGCCAGAAGTCGAACGACCTGTACAACACCTGGCTGCCGGACGAGACGGTGCAGGCCTGCCGCGACTACCTGGTATCGATCAAGGGCCCGCTGACCACGCCGATCGGCGGCGGCATCCGCTCGTTGAACGTGGCGCTGCGCCAGATGCTGGACCTGTACGTGTGCCTGCGCCCGGTGCGCTGGTTCAAGGGCGTGCCTTCGCCGGTGCGCAATCCGGGCAAGGTCGACATGGTGATCTTCCGCGAGAACACCGAGGACATCTACGCCGGCATCGAGTTCGAGGCGGGCACCGAGGACGACAAGAAGTTCCTGGAGCAGTTCAAGGCGGCCTTCCCCAAGCAGTACGCCAAGATCCGTTTCCCGAACACCTCGGGCATCGGCATCAAGGCCGTGTCGCAGGAAGGCACCGAGCGGCTGTTCCGTGCCGCGATCGAGTACGCCGTCGCCAACCAGCGCAAGAGCGTGACCATCGTGCACAAGGGCAACATCATGAAGTTCACGGAAGGCGCCTTCCGTAACTGGGCCTATGCGCTGGCCGAGAAGGAATTCGCCGCCCAGACCTACACCTGGGACCAGTGGGAGCGCACCAAGGCCGCCAAGGGCGAGAAGGCTGCGAACGAAGAACAGGATGCGGCGAAGAAGGCCGGCAAGATCATCATCAAGGATGCGATCGCCGACATCACGCTGCAGCAGGTGCTGACGCGTCCGGAAGAGTTCGACGTGATCGCCACCATGAACCTGAACGGCGACTACCTGTCGGACGCGCTGGCGGCGCAGGTCGGCGGCATCGGCATCGCGCCGGGCGGCAACATCAACTACGTCACCGGCCATGCGGTGTTCGAAGCCACGCACGGCACGGCGCCGAAGTACGCCAACCTGGACAAGGTGAACCCGGGCTCGGTCATTCTCTCGGGCGAGATGATGCTGCGCTACATGGGCTGGACCGAGGCGGCCGACGCCATCATCAGCGCCATGGACAAGACCATCGCCCAGAAGACCGTCACCTACGACTTCGCCCGCCTCATGGAAGGCGCGCAGGAAGTGAAGTGCAGCGAATTCGGCGATGCGCTGATCCGCAACCTGTAAGCGGCCTGCGCCCAAAGTCCTGCGGGGTTCGGAGATTCGGGGCGCGCAAGCGCCCCGAATCGTTTACGGATTGGCTATCCTTGCGCGCGAGGTGACACCCATGCCCCGGTTTGCCGCATCTCCTTCCGCCGTGCCCTGCCGCCATCGGCCCCAGGCTTGATCTCGGGCGCCTGCAGCCATGTCCACCGCCAAATCCGCACTCTCCCGCGACGCCCTGGTGGAAGAATGCGCCGCGACGCTGGTCGAGGCATTCGCCAACTACAACGCGGAATTCCGTAGCGTCACACGGCGTGCGCCGCGCCGGTTCGAGGAACGCGATTGGCGCGGCAGCCAGCGCGACGCGGTCGAGCGCATCGAGCTCTACGACAAGTACATCGACAGGACCATCGCGCGGATGCGGCAGCATCTG
>JBDHQY010000424.1:0-3041 GCA_039807315.1 Steroidobacter sp.
CCGGCGCTCTGAATCGTGCGCGTATCCGGCCATGCGACCACCTCATCGCCCTTTTGTACCTGAAAGTCGATGGCCCGCGCCCGGCCATGCAGGGACAGGCCGGGTGCCGCCAGTGGCGCCGGCCGCTCGGGTGTCCAGCGGGCGAGAAAATCGCGGAACCGGCTCTTCGACGCACGAGCCTTGCGTGACGAGGCGAGCTGCCCGCACGCCGCGCGATACAGATCCTGCGCAACGGTGCCGACCGTGGTGTTCTCGTTCCAGCGCTGAATCTGCAGATCGAGGCTGCGCACGTCGGTGTTCGCGTAGAGCGTGTAGCCGGGATTCGCAGCGGCGAAATGCGCTTTGATCCGCTCGATCTCCGCGACCATGTCGCGGTATCGATCAGACTGCAGGTAGGCGTCGATCTCGCTCTGCGTCCAGCTCCAGCGAGTGGCGAGCGAATCCCGGGCTCTCAGGTAAGACCGCAGGGCGAGCAGCTTGCGGTCGGTGCCGTCGATGCGCCGGATCGCGTCTTGCACGTCGGCTCGCGGCATCCGCGCCAGCGCAGCAATGTGGCTTTCGATCGCGGAAGCGGAGGCTTTGGAGCACCCGGCACGCTCTGCATTCGCCATCGGCGCGGCATTGACGCCGGCAACGCACAGCACCGACACCAATGCACCAACTATCCTGTTTACGCGACCGATCATCATCCAACTGTCGAGCAAACGTCACCGCCAAGCAAACCGACACGGCCATGGACGTCCGATCTCGTCACTCCCGCGCAAGCGGGAGTCCATCTGGCTGCTTCGGATGGATTCCCGATTACGCAGGAATGACGAACGGCGTGACACTGTGTGCGGGAAGCTCAAGGATGGCTTCCCTTCCCCTCCTCTGCCTCCGCCTGTCATAAGCGCTCCATCGATCACTTCTGCTCGGCCTCTTTCTCGATCACGATGGTTCCACGCAGCACCAGCGCGGCAATCGCACCGATCGCCGCCAGCTGCGGTGCCAGCAGCGTGCCGACCACGCCGATCGTCAGCGGAATATCCACCAGCGTCCGGCCCTCCTCGTTCTTGATGATGATGCGCCGCACGTTGCCCTGATGAACGAGCTCCTTGATCTTGGCCAGCAACGAATCGCCGCTGAACTGGAATTCCTCGGAACGGGTCTCGGTCATGGCGGTTCTCCCGGATTTCAGCCGATCAGCTCTTTCAGTTTCGCATGCCCGGTCCGCGACATCGGCAGCTTGCTGCCGTCGGACAGGATGGCGAGCCAGCTGTCCTTGCCGTACAGGTCGATGCGCGCCAGGCGCTCGATGTTGAGAATGAACGAGCGGTGGATGCGCACGAACCGGGTCGGATCGAGCTGCGTTTCCAGCTCGCTCATGGTCTGCTGCTTGCGCAGACGCTTGCCGTTGGAGGCGAACGCCAGATAATCGTCCTGCGCTTCCACGTAATCGATGCGTTCCAGCGGCAGCACATGGACCCGTCCTTCATGACGAATCAGCACCCGCTCCAACGTTTTCCCAGGCGGACGCGCTGCAACCGCAAGCTGCTGCGCCGATGGCTGAGGGGCGCGGTTCCGCAACCGCTCCGCAGCACGTTCGACAGCTTCCTTGAGTCGCGCGGGTTCCACCGGCTTCAGCAGATAGTCCACCGCATGTACTTCGAATGCGCGCAATGCGTACTCATCGAAGGCCGTGGTGAAAATGACGGCAGGCGCGCGCTCGCCGAGCAGCTCCAGGACTTCGAAGCCCGACAGCTTGGGCATCTGGATGTCGAGAAAGATCAGGTCCGGCTGCGTTTCCTCGGCCAGCTTCACGGCTTCGAAGCCATTGGCCGCCTGACCGATCACTTGCACGTCCGGCACCTTGGCCAGGTGCTCGATCAGGATGGAGCGAGCGAGGGTTTCGTCGTCGACCACTATGACACGCACGGCAGGCACCTCAAGCTCCGGTTGCCGCCACGGCTGGCAGCAGGATGGATACGCGGAAATTGGTCTCGCTCGCGTCCACGTCGACGCTGGCCCGGTGACCGCACAACGTCTCGACGCGCGAGCGTACGTTCGCGAGCCCGACACCGGTGCCGCGCGAGGGCGGCCGATCCGGATCGCAGGGATTCTCCACCACCAGTTCCAGAAAACCCTCGCGACGCCGCGCCTTGACCTTGACCTCGCCGCCTTCCAGCAAGTGCGCCACGCCATGATGGACCGCATTCTCGACCAGCGGTTGCAACATCAGCGGCGGTACGGAAACTGCGCGCACGTCGTCGGCAATATCGAACGTCGCACGCAGGCGTTCACCGAAACGGACCCGCTCGATGGCGAGAAAAGTTTCCGCCAGGGAGATCTCTTCCGACAAGGGGATCGCCTGTTCGCGTCCCAGCGACAGGCTCTTGCGAAAGAATTGCGCCATCAGGAAGCACATCTGCCGCGCCGCAGCCGTGTCGTTGCCGATCAGCGCCGCCACCGAATTCAGGCTGTTGAACAGGAAATGCGGATCGAGCTGCGCCCGCAGCGATTTGAGTTCCGCCTCGCGCGCCAGCACTTGCAACTCCAGTGCGCGCCGCTCGGCGTTACGCGAACGCTCGAACGCACCGCCCAGGTAGTGACCGAGAACGGCCAGCAGAATGCCGATGGCGCCGGCGAAGATCAGCAGCGGCACGGCGGTGATCACATCGTCCGGATACGAGGCGCCCGGCGGCAGCAGATACTGAGCCCAGCCGTAGGCCGCCGCCAGCCAGACTGCCAGCGAAATAAGTCCCGCCACCAGCCAGGTCACGGCCAAGCGCATCACCGGCGTCTCGCCCGGCGGCAGCGCCTGCGCCAGGTACCAGAACACCAGCGATTGCAGCCCCAGCAGCACGGAGAGCGGCACCGCGAACTGCAGCGACCAGTCGGTCGGCGCCCGGCCGCCGAAATGCAGCACCATCGACAGCAGCAGGCCGAAGGCGACCCACAGCGCCAGGTACAGCAGCATCCGGCCGCGGCGTTTCAGGATGGGGTGCATTCAAGAAATCAGTTCTTCACTTCGATGCCGCTCATCACCACGAAGCCGGTGATCA
>JBDHQY010000425.1:0-3038 GCA_039807315.1 Steroidobacter sp.
GGGTGCTGCCGTCGGCATGGACGATGCGGTATTCGGTGTCGAAGCGCTGGCCTGCGGCCAGCCCGGCGTGAATCTCCTCGCGCACGCGCCGACGATCGTCCGGATGCGTGATCGATTCGTAGCTGAGGCGATTGTTGAGCAGCAGGTCGCCGGCCTCGTAGCCCGTCAGCCGGCAGCAGCCCTCGCTGATGAACTCCATGGTCCAGTCCTGGTCGTCGCGACAGCGATAGACCATGCCGTCGAGATTGCCGAGCAGCGTCTTGAGCATGCGAGCGGTGTCGACGCTGATGGCGGCGATGTCGGAGGCCGCAGACCCATCCATGCCCGCAGGTCGCGGCATCGCGACCGTGGCGCCCACGGGCGACAGCTCGTTTTCGATCGGCGACTGTCGCGCCGGCGATGGTTCGCTGGGCCAGGCCGAAGATGTCATGCGTGTCAGGTCCATTGCGAGGCGCACTTGATAGCAGTTGCCGATGCCTCATCGCCAGTTTTTTTTCACAGAAATGAAGCGAAGTCCCGGCAGGGTCGGCCTCACATATTCCTGTGCCACTCCCGCGCAGAGCCTGCCTGCCGCGCTCGGGAGCAGGAATCAGTCAGATGGACTCCAGCTCGCGCGGCAGTGACGAGTGAAACAGGGTGTCGCGACTGACGCTCGGATCTGATCGCGCGCCGAGCATCGGACAACGACGGCGGCTTCATGCCAGCGAGGCGCCCAGCCAAAACCCGACGCCAGGTATTGCTACCAGGCGATACCGTAGTCTTCGCCGTGATAGGCGGCCGCGCCCCACATCGAGCCGTGCCGGCGATCCAGAAAAATGGCGGTGATCGGGCCGGAGTTGTTGTCCGTGAATTCGAGCTTGTAGCCCTTGCGGAGCAGTTCGCCGCGCACCCAGGGGGGAATGGAATTGGTCAGTGTCAGCCGGCCCGGAAACGATTCGTGCGCACCGAAGGAATCGCGCATCTGGTAGCTGGTGATATTGGCCGCCTCGGCCGCCTCCTGCACGTTCATGCCGAACTCGACCACGTTCAGGAAGAACTGCAGCAGATTCTGGTCCTGGGTATCGCCGCCCTGGACTGCGAACGCGAGCAACGGCTTGCCGTCTTTCAGCGCCAGCGAGGGCGTGAGCGTGGCTCGCGGCCGCTTGCCGGGCGCCACGACGTTGAATGGATTGTCGTTGGCATCGAGCACGAAGCTCTGCATGCGCTGACTCATGCCGATGCCGGTCCGGCCGGCGATCACCGCCGGAATCCAGCCACCGCTGGGCGTGACCGAGACCACCCAGCCTTCCTTGTCCGACGCCTCGACGCTGGTGGTGCCGAGGCGGAAATGCCGGTCGGATTCGCCCATCGCGGTCGGATTGGTGGGACTCCATTGCGCCGGCGGCGTCTTGCCCGGCACCGGCTTGACCGTGTGCCATTGCGCCAGCACGTCCTTGAAAGGATTGGTGCCTTGTTGGAACGGATACGGATCGCCGGGGCGGATGTCGGGATCGTTGCGATCTTCGCGGATGAGCTTCGCCCGCTCGCGCGCATAGTCCTTAGACAACAGGCCGCGAATCGGCACTTCCGGCGGGAACCGCGGATCGCCGTAGTAGAAATCGCGATCCGCGAACGCGAGATTCATGGATTGATACAGCGTGTGAATGTAGCGGGCGCTGTTGTAGCCCATGGATTGCAGGTCGAAATTCTCCAGGATGTTCAGCGCCTGCAGCATCACCGGGCCCTGCACCCAGTGCGTCAGCTTGTAGACTTCGACACCCTTGTAGTTGGTGCTGACCGGCTCTTCCAGATAGACGCGCCAGTTGGCAAGGTCTTCCGGCGTGTGCAGCCCGCCGAGCTCGCGCGAGCCGCGCGAGAACTCCTGGGCGATATCGCCCTTATAGAAACGATCGTAGGCGGCCATGATGGACTGCTTGCGACTCTTGCCCGCCTGCAGCGCCTGCGCCTCGGTCTCGACCAGCTTGCGCAAGGTGACCGCAAGATCGGGCTGGCGAAAGATCTCGCCCGCTTCCGGCGCGGCGCGGCCATTGAACTGCGGCTGGTCCTCATGAACCAGGAAAGTGCGGCGCGACTGCGGCCACTTGCGCAGTTCGTCTTTCCAGCGCTCGATGGTGTCGGCGGCCTGAGCTTCGATGGGATAGCCGTCCGCCATCTCGATGGCCGGCGCCAACACTTGCGCCAGGCTCAGTTTTCCGTATTCGGCCAGCATGGTCATGATGCCGCCCGGCGTGCCCGGCGTAACCGCAGCCAGCGGCCCGAACTCCGGCGGATACTCGTAATCCTTGCTCCTGAAGAATTCCGGCGTCGCACCGCTCGGCGCGACGCCGAGCGCATTCACGCCGATGACCTTGCCGGTGTGCGGGTTGTAGATGAGCGCCTGCGTCTCGCCGCCCCAGCCGAGCGTATCCCACATGGTCGCGGTCGCGGCGATCATGGCGCAGGCCGCGTCGACGGCATTGCCGCCCTCGAGGAATATTTTCGCGCCGGCGGTTGCGGCCAGCGGCTTGCCGGTCACGGCGACCCAGTTCTGGCCGTGCAGAACGGGCTTTACGGTCCTGGCGTTCACGATTCCTCCCATCCCGCAGGTCAGCACGGCCACAATGACGAAGGCGGCGTGTCTCAGGCGATTTCCCATGGGCGCTCCAGCGAGCAAGGACGGCAGTTGGGATCTCGCGGTTAGTCTCGCTCGTTTCGTGGCGCGCTGCCAGAACCATAGGGACGGCCTATGCAGCCGCCGGCTGCATCGAACGATACGAACCCCGTTCGGCATTAAAAAAGGCTCCGGCCGCGAACGGCCGGAGCCTTGAGCTTACGTTCGGTGCGAGCTCGAGCGGCGGCTATCTGGCGCCGACCGCCGCCAGCGCCTGCTTGCGCGCTTCCTCGAACTCATCACCCGGTAGCCAGGTGGGCATGGCATCGGCGTTGGCGATATCCAGCCCGGCCCAGAAGCCCAGCTCCGAGTCCTGGATCATGCCGTCGTAGTTCCAGCTGTCGTCGATCTCGTCCGAGGGCTGGTGATAGTTCTTGGCCTCGTAGTT
>JBDHQY010000426.1:0-3011 GCA_039807315.1 Steroidobacter sp.
GCCTGCGCTCCGCTGCGGGGCGCGGCTCGCGCTTCGTCATCGAAGTGCCGCTGGCCGATCCGGAGAAGGTGCAAGTCATTTCCGCGACCATCGAGCAGAAGGTGCCCAATCTGCTGCGCGGCAAGCTGATCGTGGTCATCGACGACGAGGCGTCGGTGCGTCTGGGAATGCAGAGCCTGCTGGAAAGCTGGGGCTGCAAGTGCGTGACGGCCATGGACGCGACCGAAGCGCTGCGGCATCTGGCCGAACGGATTCCGGACTTCGTCATCGCGGACCTGCGCCTGCGCGGCGAAGACACCGGCATCGAAGCGATTCGCCAGCTGCGCGGCGAACTGGGCGACTCGATTCCGGCGGTGCTGATCTCCGGCGACACCGCGACCGAGCAGCTGCGCAAGGTCAGCGCCGCCGGCCTCACCATCATGCACAAACCGCTCAAGGCGATCCGCCTGCGGGCGCTGCTCAATCACGAATTCGCCAGAAGAAACGGCCAGCGCACGGCGGCCGATGGCTAGCGCTCGGTCATTCCCGCGCAAAGCCGCCACGCAAGCGGGTCGCAACGCATCCGGCCCGATCGGGCCCGGCGCACGCGCGGACCAGAAAATCCCGGGTCTGTGGCCGAGACCGGATCGAGTTAGGCGTTCGCCTAGAAGCTCCTGCCGTCCACCGGCACGATCTGCAGCGCCTGCAGCTCAACGCCTTCCAGACAACGCACGTTGATGCCGGCCTTGGGCACGCCCGAGCGGTCCTTGGCCGTGGCGAACGGCGCGCAGCCGCAGTTGCTGCAGAAATGATGCTGGATGGCATGCTTGTTGAACGTGTAGGTCGACAGCCGATCTTCAGGCGTCGTCAGCTCGAGCTGCTCGCGGTCCACGAACCACAGCAGGTATCCCTTGCGGCTGCAATGCGAGCAGTTGCATTCCATCACCTGCTGCAGCGTCCCCGTCACTTCATAGGCAATCCGGCCGCAATGGCAGCTGCCACGATAAGTCATGCGATGTTCCCTCCTGTCAGGTTAAGCTGCGCGCCTTCGCCAATGCCGCGGACGATTGGAATCGACGATGTCTCCCCGCTCTGGACAGAACAGCCGCCCTGCCGGTGTGCGCCTGCAGAAGGCGATGGCGGATGCAGGCATCGGCGCGCGCCGCGATTGCGAGGAAATGATCACCGCGGGCCGCGTGCGGGTCAACGGCAAGGTCGTGACCGCGCTGCCGTGTTTCGTCGATCCGCAACGCGACGTCGTGGAGCTGGATGGCGAAGCGATCGAGTTGCCCGATGCAGTCGCCGAATCCGGCATGGCCGCGGCTCCGCGTGCTCATGCTTACGTGCTGGTCAACAAGCCCAAGGGCGTCATCACCACCACCCGCGATCCCGAAGGCCGTCGCAACGTGCTGGATCTGCTGCCGCCCGCGCTGCGCCGCGACGAACGCCTGTATCCGGTCGGCCGGCTCGACGGCGACTCCACCGGCCTGCTGCTGCTCACCAACGACGGCGATCTGGCGTTCCAGCTGACGCATCCGAAGTTCGGCGTGGCCAAGGAATACCGCGTGGTGTGCTCCGGGCTGGCCTCGCAGGAACAGCTGCAGGCGCTGAAACGCGGCATGTATCTGTTCACGCCGGCTGCGGACGGCAGCAAGACCTCGAAGCGCGCCGCGATGGAATCGGTGCGGATCCTCAAACGCTTCGTCGACCGCAATCGCGGCGATCGAACCCTGCTCAGCGTGACCTTGCGCGAAGGCCAGAATCGCGAAATCCGCCGCATGCTCGCGCGCGTCGGCCTGAAAGTGCGTGAACTCGAACGCGTCGCCATCGGCTCGCTGCGGGCCGGCGATCTGAAGCCCGGGCAGTTCAAGCTGCTGGGAAAGAAAGACGTGGAGAAGCTGCGCTCGGCAACGCTGGGCAGCGACTAGGGAAGCCCACCCGGCCATTTCCGCGCAGAGCCTGTCCTCGCACAGGCGGGAACGGGAATCCATCCGCATCAGTCAGATGGACTCCCGCTTGCGCGGAAGCGACGGAAAAAATCTCAGGTTTCGCGGCTATTGGTTCCGTACCGGCGCCGTCCACCGTAATCCACCACCGTCTGCACGATCGCGTGCGACCATCCTCGGCGAATTCCCGCTGGCGAATCCGGCTACTTCTTCGCCACTTTCCTGACCAGACCTTCCTGCGCCACCGAGGCCACCAGCTGCCGGTTGCGGTCGAAAATCCGACCCTGCGTAAAACCGCACGCACCGGCAGCAAACGGGCTGACGGCATCCACCAGCAGCCATTCATCGGCGCGACATGGGCGATGGAACCACATCGCGTGATCCAGGCTCGCCATCATGATCTGCGACGACAGCACCGAGTCCGGATGCCGCAGCAGCACCGTGGACAGCAGGAAATAATCGGACAGATAGGCCAGCGCCGCCATCTGGGTCAGCGGATCGTCCGGCAGTTTCGAGCTGGCCCGGATCCAGTACTGTCCGCGCGCCGCCTTGGCCCTGTGCAGGAAGAAATCCTCGGGCTTGACCGGCTTGAGTTCGAGAATGCTCTGCCATCCCTCCACTGCCGTGCCCGGCGGCAGCAGGTCGGCGTATTTCTCCGCCAGCTCGAAGGTGTTCAGCAGCTGCTCCGGCTCGGGCACCTTCACTTCCAGCGCGCTGTCATGCTCGAAGCCTTGTTCCTGGCGATGGAATGACAGCTCCATGTGGAAGATGGTTCTCGCCCGCTGCCGCGCCACCACACGCCGCGTCGAGAAACTGCCGCCATCGCGCGTCAACTCGACGTCGTAGATGACTGGAATGTCGCTGGCGCCGGCGAGCAGAAAGTAGCCGTGCAACGAATGCGCGTGGCGTCCCGGCTCCACTGTCAGGGCCGCCGCTTTCAGGCCCTGCCCCAGAATCTGTCCGCCGAACAGCGAGCGATTGATGTTCTCCTGATTGACGCGGCTGCGGAACAGATTGAGATCCAGCTGTTCGAGCTCGAGCACTTCGTGCAGGTAATGCGGCGCGGGCGGCGGCGGCGGTATGCTC
>JBDHQY010000427.1:0-3009 GCA_039807315.1 Steroidobacter sp.
ATTGATGTTGGCCACTGTGGTTTGGAACAACTCCCCGATCTGCGCCTGCGTCAGCCAGATCGTGTCATCTTCGAAGCGGCATTGAATGCGCGTGCGGCCGTCCTCGGTCTGGTAGAGGATGAGCTCGGCGCTGGGGGCGTCGGAGGTGGTCATGTCCCAGTCGCCTCCTTTTGTCGTTCGGAGGCGCGCACCAGATCCTCGATATCCTGATAGATGAGCCGGTCGGCACCGATCAGCTGCGCGACTTCCTCTTCCGTGCGGCCCGCCGCCACCAGCTCCGAGGCGCTCGGCATGTCGATGCCGTAAACGTTGGGAAAGCGCACCGCCGGAGCCGCGGACGCGAAGTAGACGTGCCGGGCGCCGGCCTCGCGCGCCAGATCGATGATCTGCGCCGAGGTAGTGCCGCGCACGATGGAATCGTCGATCAGCAGCACGTTCTTGCCGCGGAATTCCAGGTCGATGACGTTGAGCTTGGAGCGTACCGATTTGGCGCGCTGCTCCTGCCCCGGCATGATGAAGGTGCGGCCGATGTAACGGTTCTTCACGAAGCCTTCGCGATACTTCACGTTCAGCAGCTGCGCCACCTGCACCGCGGCGGTGCGACTGGTATCGGGAATCGGAATGATCACGTCGATATCGTGATCCGGCCACACCCGGCGGATCTTCTCCGCCAGCAGATCGCCCATGCGCAGGCGCGCCTTGTGGACCGAGATGTTGTCGATGATGGAATCGGGGCGGGCGAAATAGACGTATTCGAAAATGCACGGCGTGTGGCTGGCGGCAGGCACGCATTGCTGCGAGTAGAAACGGCCCTGCTCGTCGATGAACACCGCCTCGCCCGGAGCGATGTCGCGCACCAGCGCGAAGCCGAGCATGTCGAGCGCCACGCTCTCCGACGCCAGCATGTACTCGGGGCCATCCGCCGAATCGCGCCGCCCGAGCACCAGCGGACGGATGCCGTGCGGATCGCGGAAGCCCACCAGCCCGTGACCAACGATCATCGCCACCGCTGCGAATCCGCCGCGGCAGCGGCGATAGACGGCGGTCAGCGCGGAGAAGATATCGGCGGCGGATGCGCGCGGCGTGCCGGCTTGCGACAGCTCGCTGGCCAGCACGTTCAGCAGCACTTCGGAATCCGAGCTGGTGTTGAGGTGACGACGATCCTCGCGGATCAGCACTTCGGCGAGCTCGGCGGAGTTGGTCAGATTGCCGTTGTGGCCGAGACAGATGCCGTACGGCGAATTGACGAAGAACGGCTGCGCCTCGGAGGAGGTATCGCAGCCGGCGGTCGGATAGCGCACGTGGCCGATGCCGATGTTGCCCTTCAGCGCCAGCATGTGGCGATGCTGGAACACGTCGCGCACCAGGCCGGTCTGCTTGCGCAGGAACAGCTCGCCCTCATGGCAGGTCATGATGCCGGCGGCGTCCTGACCGCGGTGCTGCAGCACCGTCAGCGCGTCGTAGATGTGCTGGTTGACGGGAGAATGGCCGACGATACCGACGATTCCGCACATGCTATTGCAGGCCTCTAGGACAAGCTCGGAGACGACGACGCCGGCCCTGGGTGGGGCTCGTGCGTCTGTTTTTCAAGAAGCTTCATGCCGGTTTCGGCAAAAGCCTGAATCCATCCGGCGCACTCTTCCGCGTACGGCATCAGCGTCGACTTCTTCCACCATTTGACCTGGTTCAGCTGCGCGAACTGCGCCAGCAGCACCAGCGCCGTGATCAGCACCGCACCGCGCAGCATTCCGAAAAACATGCCCAGCAGGCGATCCACGGTGAGGCTCAGGCCGGAATGCCGCAGCAGATGCGCGAGTAGGCTGGCAAGCAGCCAGCCGACGATGATAGCCATCACCACGATCAGCGTGCGCGCCGCCCAGGTACGCACCGGCGGCTCGCCCAGCGCGCCACCAAGCAGTGGTTCGACCAACGGGGCGTAACGCCACGCCAGCCACAGGCCGCACAGCCATGCGAGCAACGCAATCGACTCGCGCACGAAGCCCCTCGATACGCCAAGCAGCATCGAAAAGGCCAGAATGCCGAGAATGAGATAGTCAGCACCGTTCATGGATGCGACGCGGGTAAGTTGAGGCGCGCGGATTCTACACTACGGATGCGGAACAATCGCCGCACCGGGTGTCTTGACCTTCAGCTTGTTCAGGGTCTGCTGCGCCGATTGCCGATCCTGCATCGGTCCCACGCGCACTCTATACAGCGTCGCAGCGCCGGACTTGACCGGCATCACAAAAGCGTCCTCTCCATCGGCGCGTAGCTCCTTCACCATTTTCTCCGCCGTCGCCCGGCTGGCGAAGCTTCCCATCTGCACGGCCCAGCGACCGTCGGCGGCCGGTACATTCCGGGCCGGCGCCGCGGGCTCGGACGCTGGTGGCGCAGTCGCAGGCTTCGCCTGGGGCACGGCCGGGGATTGCGTCGCTCGCGGCGACGGGCTCGGCTTCGCCCGCGACGACGCGGCTTCAGTCAGACGTGGTGAAGGATTCGCGGGCTTTGCCTGCGGCGATGCGACTGATTCGGCGGCTCGCGGCGGAGTCGAGGACTTCGTTGCAGCGGATTGACCCGCTTGCGCCATCGCCAGCGCGGGATCGTTTCGCTGCGACGGCTCCGCGCTGGCACCTTCGGCGGCGCCGGACTCGGGGCCCACCTGAGACTCCAACGCCGGATCCACCGTAGAGACAACCTCGGTCGGCGGAGCGCGATCGTCGATCGCAGCGGCCTGCGTAGCGGGAGACTTGCTGAGGTCGATGGTGTAGGTCTTGAGCGGCGCCTCGCCGCTGGCCGGCACCGGCTCGACCGGGCGTTGCGGGTCGGACCCGGAAAGCATTTCCGGGATGAGGATGACGGCAGCGGCCACCAGCACCGCAGCTCCGATCAGACGCTCTTTTACATGACGCTCCACGGCTGCGAAGTATATGCGCTTATGCCGGCACCAGTCCTTGCGATCGCAGCCACGCCAGCGCCGGACCGACGGTCAGGAACGAGCCGAACACCACG
>JBDHQY010000428.1:0-3001 GCA_039807315.1 Steroidobacter sp.
ACCATTGGGTTTGCGGCTGCTTCAGCGCCTGCTCGCGCACACAGCGTGCGGCTTTCACGGCGATGTCGACGATGCCGGCGCGGTCGAGGCCGAAAACCACTCGCCGCTGCACCGTCGAGGTCGAATTGTAGAGATGCACGATGGCGCGCTTCGCGCCGCGCAGTGATTCGAACGTGCGCTCGATCAGTTCCGCGCGCGCCTGCGTGAGCACCTGGATCGTGACATCGTCGGGAATGAGCTTGCGCTCGATCAGCTCGCGCACGAAATCGAAATCGGTCTGCGATGCGGCCGGGAAGCCGACCTCGATCTCCTTGAAGCCGGTCTTCACCAGCAGCTCGAACATGCGGTGCTTGCGGGCTGCGTCCATGGGCTCGATCAGCGCCTGATTGCCGTCGCGCAGATCGACGCTGCACCACAGCGGCGGAGCGCTGATGACCTTGTCGGGCCAGGTACGGTCGCTCAAATCGATCGGCGCGAATGAACGGTATTTGGCGGCGGGGACCTTCAACATCGCATCGGTTCCTGTATAGGGCCGCCGTCGCATCCGCACGCGATTCGAATGCATGCCAAGGACGCGCTCCGGTCAGCCGGAAGCAAAACTCAAGGGATTTTTTAGCAGGCGCCCGCGAAAGGGCGCGGAGGGGGAGTTGTTGCGTCTAGCGACGCAGGTGCAGGCGCGCACCCAGCAGTAGGCCGCCGCGAAGGGGCAAGGCCGACATTTGCTGGGAAGTACGCATGGCCCGGAATCTAGCAGCACTGTGCGACGCATTGCAAGGCACGAATCCGGCAAGCGCGCTGCAATCGGCAAAGAAACCGATCCACCGGTCTGGAATGAGTCTGCCCTCGGGCTGGACCGCCGTTGTCGCAGCCACCGCTGTCGCGCGGTGGACCGATCGAGGGTTGCGCCGCCGGCCACAGGAACCTGGAGAATGTTCGCGGGATTGAAGTATGAGCGCGGGAAGGTGCGAATGAGGGCTGGAACGATGCGAGCGGGGCGAATCGGCAGATCGCTGCGCCGGGCCATGTGGCCGGCAGCCATGGCCTTGCGGGCGGCCGGTCAGTCGCAGCCGGCAGCGGCGGCGGATTTTCAGATCGTGTGGGTCGTGATCGGCGAGGCGGCGGCCTCGGCGGGGCAGGAGCCGATGAGCGTGGGCCGGCATCTGTTCATGGCCGCCGATCTGGCGGATTTCTCGCTCAAGCGCATCACGATCGCGCGGGTGGAAACTGAGCCGGCCGTGACCAACCTGGCCGTCGGCGAACGTTTCTGCCTCGACTCGCTCAAGCTCATCGCCTACGGCGCGGACCGTTCGATGGTCAAGCGTGCACCGCTCTCCATCAGCGTCCGGCAGGACTATCGTGACGGCATGGGACTGGAACGCAGTAGACGCAACATCTGCATGACGCCCACCGCCGTCGGTGAGTACCCGATCCGCTTCACCAGCCTGCTGCCCGCCGTCGATGGCAGTATGCGTGGCGCGCAGATTTTCGTTCGGGTGCACGGCGGGAAAATGCCTTCGCAGGCGAGATCCTCGACGCCGCTGCGCCGTTGACGGCACTAGATGCAGAGCTGCGGGACGCGTGCTGGGTCGTCCATCGAAGGGCCAGCACGGCAGAGGGGTGGCTGGAGATGCTCTGATCTACTCGTCATTCCCGCGCAAGCGGGAATCCGTCTTGCTGACGGGATGGATTCCCACCCACACCTGCGCGGGAATGACGAGAACAGACCTTTCTCAGCGTCGATCCAACGCCGCGAGCCAGTCGCGCGTCTTGTCGCCGAACACGAAGAAGTGCGGATTGAGGAATTCCGGCTTGAGGTTGTAGCGTAGTGGTCGACCGTGCGTGTCTACGACCGCGCCACCCGCCGCTTCCACCACGGCCTGTGCTGCCGCCGTATCCCATTCGCTGGTCGGACCGAAACGCGGATAGAAGTCTGCGCTGCCTTCGGCAACCAGGCAGAACTTGAGCGAGCTGCCGATGTTCAGCAGCGTATGCGGACCGAGCTTGGCCAGATACGGCTCGAGCGAGCCCGCCCTGGCGTGGGAGCGGCTGCCGACGATGCGCAGAGTGGGCGGCGCGGGTATGCACACCTGGATAGGTATCGGGCCGCCGTTGCCGATCTGTCGCGATGCCGTTGTGCCGACGCCGCCGCAGTAGAGGGTGTCCTGCACCGGCACATACACGACCCCGAGCACCGGCGCATGATTCTCGATCAGTGCGATGTTGACCGTGAACTGGCCGTTGCGCGAAATGAATTCCTTGGTGCCGTCGAGCGGATCCACCAGCCAGTAACGCTGCCAGGCGCGGCGCTCCTCGAAGGGGATGTCGTTCGCTTCTTCCGACAGCACGGGAAGCTGCGGCGTCAGCGCCTGGAGTCCCTGCACGATCGTTCGATGGGCGCGCAGGTCGGCTTGTGTAAGTGGCGACCGGTCGGCCTTGCTGCTGACGTCGAAATCCTGCCCGTACACATCGAGAATCTCTGCGCCCGCACGCTTCGCGATGTCCGCGACGGCTGGCAGAAGCGAGCGCAGCGTCGCGCTCATAGCCCGGACAACTCGTCGGCGGGGTACAGCATGCCGGCGTTGCGCAGCGCCGTCAGGATCTGCTCCGCGGCTTCTTCGGGAGAGTACAGCGCGGTCTGCAAGTGAATCTCGGCCTTCTCCGGCGGCTCGTACGGCGAGTCGATGCCGGTGAAGTTCTTCAGCTCGCCGCGCCGCGCCTTTTTGTACAGGCCTTTCGGATCACGCTTCTCGGCTTCCGCCAGCGGCGTATCGACGAAGACTTCGAAGAACTCGCCCGGCTGCAGCAATTCGCGCGCCAGGCGGCGTTCCGAGCGGAACGGCGAAATGAACGACACCAGCACGATCAGTCCGGCATCGACCATCAGCCGCGATACTTCCGCGACGCGCCGAATGTTCTCGACGCGGTCCGCGTCGGTGAAACCCAGATCCTTGTTGAGCCCGTGGCGCACGTTGTCGCCGTCCAGCGTGTAGGTGTGCCGGCC
>JBDHQY010000429.1:0-2993 GCA_039807315.1 Steroidobacter sp.
CGGCACTTCGAAAGGCGCGCTGGCGAGCATCGTCGTCGGCACCGTGCTGACGCTCGGTTCCATGATCGTGATGGGCGACATCTACGCGAACGAGCCCATCTTTGCAGGATTGGCGGGCAGCCTGATTACATTCGTCGCTGTGAGTCTGTTCGACAGCCCGACTCCGGAGGCCATCCTGCGTGAGTGGAAACGGCGGTCCAGCTCGTCACAGGCGGCGGACCCGGCAGCGATTTCGGCCACCACACAGGAAGGGAGCTTTTGACATGCGCACGACACTGAGCATTCTCGGTTCGATGCTGTCGGTCGTCGGTCTGTCTGTCGCACAGACGGCCAACGCCGCGGACTCGCCATCCATGACCTTCTTCGTCACCAGCGTGAGCCCCGGATTCGGCGGCGATCTGGGTGGACTGGAGGGTGCGGACAAGCATTGCCAGCAGCTGGCGGCTTCGACCGAGTTGCCCGCGGTCACTGCGAAAACCTGGCACGCCTATCTCAGCGCCAGTCCCGCCAACGGCAAGCCCGCCGTCAATGCGCGCGACCGCATCGGCAAGGGACCGTGGCACAACGCCAAGGGGGCGCTGATTGCCAACAACGTCGCCGAGCTGCATGGCGACACTCTGGAGACCGCGCGGCCCGGCAATCACATCAACGTGGCGACCGCGCTCGATGAGGATGGCAAGCGGATCAATTTCTCCGGCGGACCCGTCGGGCCGCTGATGCACGACATCCTCACCGGCAGCAAGCCCGATGGCACGGCCTACACGGACGGCGCCGACCACACCTGCAAGAACTGGACGAGCAGCAGGGACGGCAGCGCGCAGATCGGTCATCACGATCGCGCCGGCTCCAGCAGCTCGTGGAATTCAGCGCACGAGACGCTCGGCTGCAGCCCCGGCCTGTTCCAGAAGTGGGGCGGCGGCGGCCTGCTCTATTGCTTCGCCACCAATTGAGGACCGACCCGTAACGACGCGGGCTGCGCAAATCGATGGAAGCTGGCGGCGCTTGCTGCCGAATTGCGCAGTCCGCTGTTTGACGGGTCTTTCTGCGGGGGCGGGATCATTGGGCTGAGTCCGGGCGCAACTATCCGCTCCTCGCGGCGGACCGGGCCGAATGCGCCTCGGCTTGATCTGGCTGCAAGGCAGCTCGGCCACCTGCTTCACGAGTTCTTCAGCGGGGCCCCGTCGAGAACGTTGCTTTCACGTCTGGCATCGCGGCGATGCATGCCTGCACCGGAGCGTCGCCATCTCCCATCGCGATCCGCGGGTTGGCGCCGGCGTGCAGGGCGACTTTCCCGTTCCTTTGCATCCCGATCGGCCAGGCCGCTTGCACGCGCGTTTCGACCTTTGGGGCGATCTTGCGTGGCTTGCGCCTAGTCTGCATCCGACTATCTGCGCTTGGTTGCGGCGTTTCTGGCCACAGCCGCTTTCACCAGAGCCTTGAAGGCGCGCGCATCGATCGCTTCCCCTTCAATAATGTCGATCGCTCTGCGTGTGTTGCCTTCCAGGCTGGAGTTGAAGAGGCGCGCCGGGTCCGCGAGGCTGGCGCCATGGGCAAAGGTGAGCTTCACGGCTTTCTTGTACTTCTCTCCGGTGCAGACGATGCCGTGGTGTGACCAGACCGGCACTCCCAGCATCGCGTTGGACGGCTTGCGCCATTTCCGCTCCTCGATCATTTCGGGATCGGCCTCCAGGATCAGTTCGCGCACGCGAGCCAGGGTCTCTTCGCGCCAATCCTTATCGGCTTGCTTCATGGGTCGCCCTCTCTGCGAATACCCGGGCATTGCAATTCATCGAACGAGCGTTAGCGGCAATGCGCCGCCGATTTCAATCGGTCCGCGTCCAGCTGCCTATCCTAGCTTCTCTGCCTATCCTAGCTTCTCGAAGGACTGCCAGCCCTGCTGTCGCCTGCTGGGCCCTTCTTGATTCAGCCGGAAGCCTGAGGTGCGCCATGGTCAGCTGCTGGTGCGTAAGTGCACGCCAGAATTTCCTTGCAGGAAATGGCGGCTCCCGAGGACGCAGCGCGTTGCGGCTGACGTTCCAATCATTGGCGCGACCTGGACGGTGAGGGCCCTGACCGTCTGCTCGCCTTCGGTATGAGCACTCGAAAAGGACGTGCTTGGCCGGACCTGCGAGCGTCTCGAACAGTGCATTGCGAGGGGTGGCCATGAAATCACTAACTCACGGGCCATGCATCTACAGCCATCGGTTCATGATCGAACCGAGGCGGTGATTGCGGGCCTCTACGTATACATTCGGGTTCCATCGCCTTCCTCGATCAATTTATATAAGACCGCATTGCACGACAGGTCAGCTAAAGGCGGTCACCATGCGTCTCATCTCAACCACACTCTGGCTATCTCTGGCAGTCACGGCACTGGCGGCGTCGGCTGCGGAGCATGATTCTTCCGCCGTCAAGGAAGAACATCCAGGCGACACCGCTTTGTCGCAGGACGAGGACGGCAACTTCCAATACAAGAGCTTTCCCGCGCTGGCGACTCTCTTCGTGTACGACGGCGACACTCCGGGCAAGTCCAACTGCAATACCGGCTGTCTTTCGGCCTGGCTGCCGCTGCTGGTTTCGGGCGGCGAGAAGGTACAGAAAGTCGGTGACTGGGTGGCGATCACCAGAGACGACGGCAAGAAGCAGTGGGCTTACAAGGGGCAACCGGTCTACATGCGCTATCACAACATGCCGCCGGACGAGGGCAGCGAAAAACAGGGCTTCCATATGCTGAAGCCGTAACCGGCATGGGGTGAAGCTGCATCGAGCCTTGCGATCCAGGCCCGATAGCGGGCGGTTATTTGGATGATCGGCGCCGTGAATTCGTGCAACGCTCCCATGCGATTTGCACATGCAGCCACTGTTCGCTGTAAGTGACCGAGGCCAACGCGCGCAGGCGCGAGATCATCCGATTGAACTCGCGCAGCGAGTTGAAGCTCACCGAGGCGATCAGGTCGTAGCGGCCGATGGTGCGATCCATGAACTCCAGGCCC
>JBDHQY010000430.1:0-2992 GCA_039807315.1 Steroidobacter sp.
GATCCGTCTTCTCGCATGGGGGCAACGCCACTATCGGGACGACTCTGCCGCGCAGCAACAGCTGGTTACCACTCCCCCGTTCAGCAGTATCGCTCCCGGCAAGAAACAGCTGGTGCGATTGACGCTGCTGCAGCCGGTGCCCGCCGGCCAGGAGCGTGCGTTTCGCATACTGATCGACGAAATTCCGCCTGCCCGCGACACGGCGCCGGCGGCTGCGGCGGCAGGTGCCGGCCTGAAATTCCAGATGCGTTATTCCTTGCCGCTTTTTGTCTACGGCGACGGCCTGTGGCGCAAGGGTGCGGCGCGTGTGACCAATGCTCCGGCACGGCAGGCCCAGCCGCAGCTGTTGTGGAGTCTGGCGGAGCTCGACGGGCGACATTATCTGCAGGTGCAGAATACCGGTTCTGGTCACGCCCGCTTGAGCCAGGTCCGATTGCATCCGGCGCCAGGTGCCACCAATCCGGCATCGACGCCGATTGAGCTGGCGGCGGGACTGCTCGGGTACGTCCTACCCGGCAGCACCATGCGTTGGCCGGTGAACACACAGATCGCCGCAGACGACTATGTGCTGCAGGCGCAGCTGTCCGGTGTCTCACCGACAACGATCGCACGCGAATGAGCCGCCCTGACGATGAGCGCAAAGCCAGTCGCGGCGAACACCTCACGGACGAGACGACTATCGCCGGCCCGGGCGAGCTGGCTCGTTTGCGCCTGCGCGCTGGCGAATGGACCAGGCTGGAGCGATGCATTGCCATCCGCCCCCGAAGCAGCGGTCGCGGCTGATCCACATCAACGGCCCCCCGTGACGCTATTCCTGGAACTGCTTGTCAATGGCGCACGAACGCAGCGCGCAGTGCCGGTACGTCAGGTCGGCGACGACTGGTCGATAAGAATCGTCGATCTGGTCGACGCGGGTGCGCGCCGCGAGATGCTGCATTGTGCCGCTCTTTCCGAATGGCTGGCGCTGAGCGAATGTCCCGAAATCGGCTATCGCTATGACAGCAATGCATTGGTAATGGAGCTGTCATTGCCGCCGTCATGGTTGCGAGAGCAGGAGCTGCGCGGGCGGGCAACGCGCCATGCTCCGCCGGCAATCAGCAACAGCGGCGTGCTTCTCAATTACGACGTCTACGCTAGCCGCGCGAGCGACGGTGGCAGGATATCGGCACTGTGGTCCGAGCAGCGCGCATTCACGGCCATAGGAAAGCTCGCATCCACCGGCGTTCATCAGTCGATTTCCCTGCCTGGCGCCCGCCAGGGACCGCATGGCAGCCATGGCTATCGGCGTTACGACACGAACTGGACATTCAGCGATGAAACGCGGCTCCTGACCTGGACTGTGGGTGACTTGGTAACGGGCGCGCAGTCCTGGAGCATCCCGGTACGACTGGGCGGGATACAGTTGAGCCGGGACTTCCGTCTGCGGCCGGACCTAATCACTTATCCCCTGCCGCAGTTTTCAGGACAGGCGGCGGTGCCCAGCACCGTCGACCTGTTCGTCAACGGTTATCGCGCCGCCACCGAACAGGTGCGGCCCGGTCCATTCACCATCACCGACATCCCGCTCATCAGCGGAGCAGCGGAGGCAACCGTTGTCACCACGGATGTACTGGGGCGCCAGGTCATTGCCACCGTGCCGTTCTATACCAGCAGCGAGCTGTTGCAGCGGGGACTGACCGACTACTCGCTTAGTATCGGTTCACTGCGTCGCGACTATGGCCGCCGGAACTTCTCTTATGGGCAGGCGGCGCTCTCCGGTTCGATGCGTTACGGCGTGCATGACGCCCTGACGCTCGAAAGCAATCTGGATCTCACCGCCGATCGCTCCGGCGCCGGCTATGCGCTCGCCGGCCTGGGTACCGTGCTCAAGCTCCGGCTGGCGGGAGTCGCCAACGCATCCGCAAGCCGCAGCGCCTTCCGCGACCAGCAGGGATGGCTCTACACGTTCGGCTATCGCTATGCCGCCGGCAGCTTCAACGTGAGCTATCAGGGCAGACGCAGCACTGCCGATTTTCTGACCGTGGACGCGATCGACGCCGGAGAAGTGCGCTCGCTACGCCGCAGCGACATGATCGGCGCCGGCATATCGAGCGTCGCTCTGGGCACGTTCGGCGTCGGCTATTTCGACATGAGTTCCGATCACGACACTCGCATCCAGCTCTTGAATCTGTCGTATTCGCGCGCGTTGCGCCGTAGCGTCAACTTTCGCGTGAGCGCCGGCCGCGACCTCCAGCGCAACCACAACACCCTGCTGGCGCAGGTCACGGCCGCATTCGGCACCGCCGGTAGCGTCGCCGTCAGTAGCCAACGGGGCAGGGATTCCCAGGAATATCTCGAATACAGGCGCAGCGTCCCGACTGAAGGCGGATTCGGCTGGAATCTGGGATACATGCGCCCCGATGACGGCGACGCGTTGCATGACGTTGCGCTCGCCTGGAGCAACTCTCACAGCCGAATGGAAGCCGGTGTTCGCGGTACCGCGGACGAGCAAGTCCGTTGGATGAGTACGCGCGGCGCGCTGGTTGCAATGACCGGAGCGATGTTCGCAGCGCGGCAGATCAGCGACGCCTTCGCCGTCGTATCGACCGACGGTCTGGCGGATGTTCCAGTGCGCTACGAGAACCAGCAGGTTGGCCGCACCGACAAGCACGGCTATCTGCTGGTGCCGTGGGTGAGTTCGCATTACGCGGCGAAGTACGAAATTGATCCGCTCGAGCTGCCGCCCGACTTGCGCATTCCTGTCGTGGAGCAACGCGTGGTCATCCGCCGCCAGAGCGGCGCGTTGCTGCATTTCGCAATTCAGCGCATGGTCCCGACGCTCATCGAGCTCACCGATGCCAACGGTGTCCCGCTTCCCATGGGCAGCCTTGCCACTGAAAGCGGCGAAGCTCGGCAAGCCATCGTCGGATTCGACGGTCTGGTCTATTTCGAAGACCTTGCCATGGGAACCGAGCTGACAGTGGCATTGCCTTACGGCGGCGCATGTCACGTT
>JBDHQY010000431.1:0-2987 GCA_039807315.1 Steroidobacter sp.
GCGGCCATGGCTGCGCCGCCGTGGAAATCCGCGATCAGCCGCACGATGTACAGCCCCAGACCCAGGTGCGGCCGGCCATCGTTCGCGGTGCGGCCGCTGACCAGCGATTCGAACAATCGGCCATCCAGTTGCGGCGGCAATAGCGGGCCTTCATTGCTCACGCTCAGCAGGCACGTGCGCGTGTCCGTCTCCAGTGCCAGCACGATCTGCCCGCCGGGCGGGCAGAAGTCGGCGGCATTGTCCATCAGCTTGTCCAGCATCTGGGCAATCAGATCGGGGGAGCCGACGATAGGACAGAGGGTGTCGGGGGCGCGAGTTGTCACCTGATGCTCGGCGAAAGTGGCGCGATACGCCTGACCCATGCTGCGGACCAGCGCGGCCAGGTCGAATTCCACCCGCTCGGTGTGCTCGATGCTTTGCTCGACCCGGGTCGCTTCCGTCATCGCCGTGAGAATCGAATGCATGCGCCCGGCGCCGCTGCGCGCCCGCTCCAGATAGTTCTGCGAGGTTTGATTCAGCGCCTCTTCGGACGCGAGGTTGTCGAGCGACGAGCTCACGATGGTCAGAGGTGTGCGCAGCTCATGCGACAGCTTGGTGCCCAGCGTTTGCAGGTAGCTGGTGTATTCCTTCAGCCGCACCAGCAAGGTGCTGTAGCTGCGGGCCAGCGCGCCGAGTTCGTCCCGGGCGCGGGTGTCGGGGATGACCGGCTCGAGCCGCCCTTCCGGCGTCATGGCGTTGGATACCGCGCGACTCAGTCGCCGAATGCGCTGCGACAGGCGGGCGGCGAATACCAGCGTCACCGCGATGGAGAACAGCGTGGCCAGCAACGTGAGATTGAGCAGGCGCGTCAATGCTTCTTCACGCACCATCGCCAGACGCTCGCCGGGCTGCTCGACGATCAGCGCTCCCAGGACTTCGTCCGAGTATTTGATCGGGACTGCGGCGCGAACCAGCGAAGGTTCGCCGCCTGCGGGCTCGAACCAGATCGCCGAGTCGTTGCCCGCGCGGGCTTCGTCCACTGGAGCGCCCCACATGCCGTACGGCAGACCGTATGGCAGCGCGACTGTGTCGCGGCTTCCGAAAAGCCCACGATAGATGGAGCGCACGAAGCCGTTCTCGTCCTGACGCAGACCTGGGGAATCCGCTGGCAGGTCGACGGTAACCGAGCCGGCGCGCGCCAGCAGCCAGCCCCGGGCGTCCACCACGGACACCCGCAGTCCTTGCGGGGCGTACTGCTCGAGGCGTGCCTTCAATGCATCCGAGCCCGTGTGCAGCGTGCCTAGGCGGGTGGCCCGAGCGCCGGCGACGCCGTGATTCAGTGCGAATACCGCCAGTTGAGTGCCGAACATGGCCAGGGGCGCGCGCAATTCGATTGCATAGCCACGATCGGTTGCTCGCCAGATGCCGCTGATGTGCTGGATTTCCTCCTGCGAGAGTTTCCACGGCGCGCCCACTTCGCAGGCGCGCGCGATGAGCGGACCGGGAGCCACGGCGCTGATCGACCAGGCGCGTTCCCGGCCGAATTCGTCGCGCGTCAGAAAGATCGTGCGGCTCGCATCCGGATCCGGCGAGTTGCCGTCTGTGGCGGGCTTCTCGTAGCGTACGTCCTTGTCTTCGGTTTCGAAGTAGACGTGCATGAAACGACCGGAGACGCCGAGCCGCAGGCCCGGCGCAGCCTCGAAGCCGGGAATCGGTCGCGTCGGCGCCGGCCATTCATCCGCGAATCCATCGATCAGCGGCGTCGTGAGCAGCAGCGGCGCGAACAGATCGCCGTGCTGCGGATCGAACGCCTGGCGCAGCTCTTCGGGAAATCGATACAGCAGCTCCGGCTGCGAGGCGACCACGCGGCTGAGGATGTCCGCAGTCGTGATCAGCGAGTCTTCCTGGCTGCGGCGCAGCGTCGTTTCCATGCGGTCGGCGTACTGCCACCCCGCCCACGGCAGGATCAGGGTCAGCAGGCTCAGCAGCAGCAGCTTGGCGCGCAGGGACATGGCGGCGATCCTAGGTATCGCAAGCCGGCTGCGAGCGGCGAAGCGCGGTCGTCTGCATCATTCCGGCCGGCAGCTGCGGTGCCGCCTGCCTCAACCTTCCTTCCAACGGTAGCCCATGCCGTACATGGTCTCGATCGCATCGAAGGATGCCTCGATGGCCTGGAACTTGCGACGAATACGCTTGATGTGCGAGGTGATGGTGTTGTCGTCCAGCACCACGCTGGCCGCGTCCATCAGCTGCTGCCGGTTCTTCACGTGTCCGGGATTCTTCGCCAGCGCGTGCACGATCCAGAACTCCGTCAGCGTCAGGCCGAGCGGCTTGTCTTGCCAGGTTGCGTGCAGGCGCGCCGTGTCGATCATGAGCTGGCCGCGCGTGACGATCTGATCGCGGTTCGAGGGCTGGGTCAGTGCATCGATGCGTCGAAACAGGGCGACCACGCGCGCGCTCAGATGCGACAGGCTGAGATCCTTGGTCAGATAGTCGTCGGCGCCCAGCCGCAATCCGGAGACCGCATCGAGTTCGCTGTCGCGGGCCGTCAGGAAAATGATCGGCAATTCCGCCGACATCGAGCGCAGCTCGCGGCACAGCTCGAAGCCGCCCTCGGGTTCATCGTGCAGGCCGACGTCGATCACCGCCAGGTCCGGCAGGCGCGCGCGGAAGGCTTCGATCGCTTCCTTGCGCGTGCCGTAGGTACGGACCGAATAGCCGTTGCGCTGGAAGGCCGCGGCGTAGTTGTCGCGAATGGCAGGCTCGTCTTCGACGATGGCAATCAGCTTCTTCATGTTCGCTGCGACGTGTTGCGTTCAGGCGGGCGCAGTGTAGCGCCGCCGCCGGCCCCGCAACGCATCTGCCACGATTGATCACAATCGGCCCGCGGCCGGTCAGTCCGGCGGGGCGGATTGTCGGCGCCGTCCGCTGCAATGGCTGCCGTGGCCAAGCGAAGGGAGCCAACAGTGATGAGTGTCGGCAATCGGATCCAGGCGGTGTTCGAGGTT
>JBDHQY010000432.1:0-2983 GCA_039807315.1 Steroidobacter sp.
CGACGCGATAGCCGGGCGCCAGGCATTTCGAGAACGACGAGCAGTGCATCACCAGCCCCTTGCGATCGAACGCCTTGGCAGGCGCCGGGCGGCGCGTGCCGAAGTAGAGCTCGGCATACACGTCGTCCTCGATGAGCGGCACTTCGTGGCGGGCCAGCAGCTCCACCAGCGCCTGCTTCTTTCCCTCAGGCATCAGGCTGCCGAGCGGGTTCTGGAAGTTCGGCATCAGCCAGCAGGCCTTGATCGGGTGACGCTGCAGCGCCGTCGCCAGCGCGTTGAGATCGATGCCGTCGCGGGTATGCGTGGCGATTTCGAGCGCCTTCAGGTTCAGCCGCTCCAGCGCTTGCAGCGCGACGTAGAAAGTCGGCGACTCGATGGCGACGATGTCGCCGGGGCGGGTCACGGCAGCCAGGCACAGATTGAGCGCCTCCAGCGCGCCGCTGCTGACCACGATCTCGTCCGTGGCGACGCTCATGCCGTCGATGGCATAGCGCAGGCCGATCTGGCGCCGCAACCGGCCGTTGCCGGGCGGCAGGTCCTCGACGATGCGCCAGGGATCGAGGTTCCTCATGCCGTGCGCCAGATGCTTCGACAGCTTCTGCAGCGGGAACAGCTCGGCGCTGGGAAAGGCCGAGCCCAGCGGCACCACCTCGCGCTCCTTCACCGAGCCGAGCACCTCGAACACCAGGTCGCTGATCGCCACCGTGGTCGAGCGCGTCTTCGAGCGTGATGCCGGCGGTGTTTCTGGGGTGGAGGAGGATTGCGTGCTGACGTAATAGCCGGAGCGCGGCCGCGTGTGGATCAACCCGCGCCCTTCGAGCAGGTAGTACGCCTGAAACACGGTGGACGGGCTGATCTTGCGGCTGGCGCTGGCTTGCCGCACCGACGGCAGGCGATCGCCCGGCCGCAGCACCCGGGTCCCGATCAGTTGCGCGATTTCCTCGGCGTAACGCTCGTAACGTTTCATGAGTCGGTGGCTTTGCGCTGGTTTTCAGTGGCCAAGGGTAGCGCAGGGCTGCCGGCATCTGATCCGGTTTTTCTGTACCGATCTGCGTCTGGTGCGGTGCGCGGCGGCTGCCTACCCTGGCGGCCGTCGGAGGTGAATCGCATGAAGATTGCCAAGCCCTTGCTGCTGGTCACGACACCGCTCGGCGTGCTCATGGGCGTCTACGAAGGCTATCGGCTGGCCGGCGGGCTGGTGTTCCTGATGGTGGCGCTGCTGCTGATGATCAGCGCGGCAATCGGCATGCTGGTGGCGACTGTACGCCGCGAAGAAGCGCAGCAACGGGCGCACGCCGATGCGGCTGGAGACTCGCAATGAAGATTCTCATCGTCGGTCTGCTGTTCGCCATCATCGGTAGCCTGGGCCAGGCGCTGTTCGCCATGTCGTCCGGACAGGGGAATTCCACCCGCATGGTCCGCGCCCTGACGGTTCGTGTCGGATTGTCGGTAGCGCTGTTCGCACTGCTGCTGTTGAGCTGGCATTTCGGCTGGATGGAGCCGCAGAACGCGCGTCACTGAAGCGCCTGCCCGAGGCAGTGCCAAGTGCGTCGGAGCAGCTTGCCGGCGCTTTTTCGTCTGCGGGCGAGCGTGTATCGTGGTGCCGAAAAGCAATTCGGCTTCCGCATCGTCGCTGCCGCGTGATTCCGCTCCCGATTCCTTGTTCGGCATAGCACGCCCGCCAGCGCCGTCGCGGTACTCGATACCGAAGTTTCCCGCAGGAATCGATCATGAACGGCTGCGATTTCCTCATCGTCGGCGGCGGCATCGCCGGCGCTTCACTCGGCTTCCGGCTGAGCGAATACGGCAAGGTGACGATCCTCGAAGCCGAGGCCCAACCCGGCTATCACTCCTCGGGCCGTTCGGCCACGCACTTCAACATCTCGCTCGGCAAGCGTGCAGCGCGCGTGCTCACGCACCTGAGCCGATCCTTCTTTCTCGATCCGCCAGCCGGCTTCGCAGAACATCCGTTGTGGGGCGCCCGCGCAACGCTCACGGTTGCCAGCGCCGAGCGGATTCCGCGACTGCGGCGCCAGCATGACGAGCTGCGGGACCTGCTTCCCGAAGCCGAATGGTTGGTTGGTGCCGAGATCCTGCGCGTGCTGCCGATCGCGCGCATCGCGCCGGAAGCGATCGACGCGGCGATCCTGGACCTGACCAGCTTCCATCTGGACGGTCATGGATTGCTGCAAGGCTACCTGTCGTTCATCCGCCGGCGCGGTGGACAGCTGGTGACGCAGGCGCCGTGCGAGGAGATCGCCTTTCGCGACGGTCGCTGGCAGGTGCGGGCGAAAGGCCAAAGCTTCTGCGCGCCGGTTCTCGTCAACGCGTCCGGCGCCTGGGCCGACAAAGTCGCAGTATTGGCGGGGGTAAAACCCGTCGGCCTGCAACCGCTGCGCCGTACCGTGGTGACGATTTCAGCGCCTGCTGGCGCCGACTGGTCGCAGTTGCCGTTCGTGCGCAGTATCGGCGATGACCTCTATTTCGCCCCCGAAGGGCCCGGTCTGCTGATCTCGCCGGCGGATGAAACGCCGATGCCGCCGAGCGATGTGCAGCCGGAGGATCTGGATGTGGCCGTGGCCATCGATCGCTTCGAGCAGGTCACCACGCAGCGGGTCGAGCGCCCGCGCCGCGCATGGAGCGGATTGCGCAGCTTCGTCGCGGACCGTGTGCCGGTGGTCGGATTCGATCCGCAGGCGCCCGGATTCTTCTGGCTGGCCGGGCAGGGCGGCGTGGGTCTGCAGACCTCGCCGGCGCTCAGTGCGACCGCCGCTTCGCTGCTGCTGCATGGCAGGGTGCCGGATGAAATCGCTGCGGCGGGACTCTCGGCGGAGGATCTGGGTCCACAGCGTCTGCGGTAATCCGCTCGCGCCACCGTCGGCGGCTTTCAGAAACCTGCCCGCGCCGGGATCACGGCGGATATGCCGTGAGCGGGGCGAGCCGCATCGGCATTGCGATATGAATGCGGCAGATTGCCGGGAAA
>JBDHQY010000433.1:0-2978 GCA_039807315.1 Steroidobacter sp.
ACCGCGCAGGCTCATGACGACGGCGCCGTCCGCTGCCGGCGCCCACACGATGGGGCCATCGAGCAGTTCGCGCACATGATCGATGATCGGATAACCGCGTGAAGTGCTGCGTGTCAGACCCGTGTAGCAGCGTGGGCCGAGTGCGATTGCGTACGGACCGTTCACACCTGCGTTGCGCAGCCGATGCGTCGCTTCCGCGACGATATCGGGATAGTCCTCGTACTTCTCCGGTATGGTCAGGCGCTGCCCGCCCGAGGCGGCGAAGATGCCGTCGATGCCGGCGGCCGAGTAACCCTGGAAAATGGCGCGATCTTCGGCGATGGCCGCAGTACGCGCCGCGTTTCGAACGGAATCCAGATCCGGATCCTTGGCGCCGCGTCCGATCGCTTCCAGCTCCTCGCGCGCGACCTCGAACGGAACGCGGATTTCCACCAGCGGCTGCACGCGACGGAGCCGCGTCGTCGTGCCATCCTGCAGCGGCGGCGACAACTTGTCGGAACGGCCCAGCGCGACGGCCGACGCCTCCCAACCCAGCGGCCCGTTGAAATCAACCAGCTGCCGCGCTGCCAGCAGCACTTTCAGAGTGCGTCTCGCTTCCATGTCGATCTCGGTCCAGGCTTCATTCGAGATCGGCGCTTGCGCGCGCAGCAGGTCGTTCATGGTTCCTCCACGTTCAGGAGTTCGCGAGTCGAGCGGCGCTCATTTGCGCAGGCTGCCGATGCCGAGCGAGCCGTCGCCGCCCTCTTGCGCCGGCGCGGCGCCATGTTCGGCCTCGTGCTCGATGTCGAGCAGCCGTCCCTCGGTGAACAGATAAGTGCGCAGATGCTGGTCGAGCTTGGCGTCGTGCCGGCGCAGCCATTCGAGCACCATTGCGGCGTGTTCCTTTTCCTCGTCCCGGTTGTGCGCCAGCAGCTCGCGCAGCTGCGCGTCGCCGGCCGCATCGATGCGCTGGTCGTACCAGTCGATGGCTTCCAGCTCCTCCATGACCGAAACGATGGCGCGGTGCCGATCCACGGTTTCGGGTTTGAGCTGCTTGCTGTTTTCGTGCAATCCGGCGCTGCTGGCGGCCATGGGGCACCTTCGAGGGCTTGGGGATGTTCGGCGCGATGACCGGCATGATGGCCCATCGCTGTCCTGCAACTCTGTACGCATGAGCGCGTATCTGCGTTCCCGTGGCGACGCCGGCGCCGGCAGGGTCTGGTTGTTGGCTGTCGCCAGCTACGCAGCTTGCCGGCACCGGCCATAGCGGCCGCGAGTGGAGAAGTGGACAAGCCGTGGCGCCTGGGCCACTCTGCATCCCGGCACAACATCCATGTCCAACGTCATCAATCTCCGCAAGGCGAAGCAGCAGCGTGCCGAAGGCAAGACGCTGTGCGGCGCCGGTTTTCACAAGTGGCAGACGCTCGCGGAACGGCGTTTCGATGTGAAGCAAGGCAAGCTGATGACCGCGCAACGATGCCGCCGGTGCGGCGAAGAGCGCGTCCTGCCGACCTGAGACGGTTCTGTGATCGCGGTCGTGTTTTGCGCCCCGGCAATGGCTGAAAATCGCGCATCCGATATCGCCGGTGCCAGTCATGCATAGTCTGGCGGTTTGGCGCCGACTAGAAAAACGTATGGAGAATGCAATGGAGAGTGCCGTATCGCCGGTCGCGAGCAGGTCATTGCGGACGGCGGCATCTCCGGTGTGTGTCGGCCAGCGTCTGCTGGCCGCCTGCGTCATCGGTGCCGGGCTGCTGTCGCTGACGGCCTGCGGCGGTCAGAGCGACGCGCAGAAGGCGGCCTACACGCCTGCCAATCCACCGTCCAGCGGCAATCCGGGCGGTGTTCCGGTGCCCTATACGCCGGGCGTGTTCCAGCCTTACATGGGGCTGGCCTCGCAATGCGCCAGTCCGCGCACCGGCATCGATCCGGGCACCGGCCGGGCCTATCCGGACATGCAAGGCACGGTGGCGAGCGAGAACAATTGGCTGCGTTCCTGGATCAACGATACCTATCTCTGGTACGACGAGGTGCCGGATCTCGACCCGAACGGCTACCAGACGCCGGCTTATTTCGATCTGCTGAAGACTTCCGCCGCCACCGTTTCGGGCGCGCCCAAGGACAGATTCCACTTCACCTATCCGACTGCCGAGTGGGAGGCGTTGTCGCAATCCGGTGTCTCGGCAGGCTACGGCGCGCAATGGTTCATCATCGACGCCAGTCCGCCGCGGCAGATTCTGGTCGCCTACGTCGAGCCGGGCTCGCCGGCGGCCGCGGCCGGTGTGAGGCGCGGTGACAAGGTTTTGCAGATCGACGCCAGCGACGCCGTGTACGGCAACACGCAGGCGACCGTCGATGCGCTGAATGCCGGCCTGTTTCCCGACGCCGTCAATCGGCGGCATCGGTTCGAGCTGCAGCCGGTCGCCGGCCCGGCTTATACCGTCACGTTGCAGTCGGCCAGCATCACCTCCACGCCGGTGCAGAACGTCAGCGTCATCCCCACCGCCGCCGGGTCGGTCGGCTACATGCTGTTCAACGACCACATCGCCACGGCCGAGTCACAGCTCATCAACGCGGTCGGCACGCTGCAGGCGCAGAACGTGGTCGATCTGATGCTCGACATCCGCTACAACGGCGGCGGCTATCTGGACATCGCCAGCGAGCTGGCCTACATGATTGCCGGTCCCTCGCGCACCGCCGGTCAGGTATTCGAGCAGCTCACGTTCAACGACAAGTACGCCAGCACCGATCCGGTGACCGGCCAGACGGTGACGCCGACACCGTTCCACAGCACTACCCAGGGCTTCTCCGCCGGCAACGGCGCGCCGTTGCCGACGCTCAACCTGAACCGGGTATTCGTGCTGACCGGCTCGGGCACCTGCTCGGCCAGCGAGGCCGTCATCAACAGCCTGCGCGGCGTCGGCATCGAAGTGGTCCAGATCGGCGGCACCACCTGTGGCAAGCCTTACGGCTTCTACGCCACCCCCAACTGCGGCCCC
>JBDHQY010000434.1:0-2976 GCA_039807315.1 Steroidobacter sp.
CAGTCCGACGCGCGTTGCAAGCATGCAGAAACTCATGCAGTCGCCCTTCACGCTGCACGCATCGCTGTTGGAGAAGACCCGTCGTGAGATGGAACTCGCGCGGCAAGGCAAGCCGGCACGCATCATTGCGAAGATGAATGCGCTGATCGAGCCGCAGATCATCCAGACGCTGTACCAGGCTTCGATGGCGGGCGTGAAGATCGATCTCATCGTGCGCGGCATCTGCGCACTGCGCCCAGGCATTCGTGGGCTTTCCGAAAACATCACGGTCCGCTCCGTCGTCGGCCGCTTCCTCGAGCATTCGCGCGTCTATTACTTCCAGAACGATGCCGAGCCGGAACTGTTCTGCGCCAGCGCGGATTGGATGGAGCGCAACTTCTTCCGGCGGATCGAGGTCTGTTTTCCGCTGGGCCGCCGGCATCGTGAACAGATCCTGGAGGACCTGGAGATCTATCTGGCCGACAACGTGCAGTCCTGGCAGCTGCAGGCCGACGGCAGTTACGAGCACCGCAGCCCTGGCGACAGCCCGGCGATCAATGCCCAGGCAACGTTGTTGCGTCGTTACGCCGAGGTCGCGGAGTCGCAGCCTGCGCCGTCCGGCCTGGTCAGAGCACCTTGAGCCGGAAGCCCGATGCCTTGAGGTGCTCGACCTCGTTCTCGAGGTCGGCCGCGGTCAGTGGGTGATCCTCGAGCCAGCCGCGCGGAAAGCTCAATTCCAGCGAGCGTCCCCGGGTTGCCAGGCCGATCTTCGGCAGCGCCGCCTGGCTGCGCCCCCGGTGCAGCAGCACCGCCAACCGCAGCAGCACGATCAGGAATTCCACCTTGAGATGCCAGGGCGGATTCAGCTCCTGCAGCTGTTCCAGATGAATCTTGCGGCGATGCGCCCCGACGATGCTGGCCAGGATCTTCTGCTCCTCCTGTGGAAATCCCGGCATGTCGGCATGCTCCAGCAGATAGGCGCTGTGCTTGTGGTAGTGCGAATGAGAGACGTCCAGGCCGATCTCGTGCAGTCGGGCCGCCCATGACAGGACCAGCGAGGCGAAAACGTCGTCCAGCCCCCACTCCTTCTGGCTCTGTTCCAGAAAGTCCAGGACCGTCGCCTCGACCCGCTCCGCCTGCGCCAGATCGACGTGATAACGCCCCTGCATCGCCCTGACGCTGCGCACGCGCGCATCTTCATCGGTCAGTCGGCCAACCAGGTCGTAGAGCAGACCCTCGCGCAGGGCTCCGTCGGCGGCGCGCATCTGCTTGATATCCAGGATGCCGAAGATCTCGATCAGGATCGCCAAGCCGCCGGCAAATACCGGAATGCGCTCCTCCGAAAGCCCCGGCAGGCGCAGCTTGTCGACGGAACCGGCGCGTATGGCATGTTCGATCAGCGACTCGAGCGCGGCCGGCGTGATGATCCCGTCGCTGCCGCGCGCCCGCAGCACATCGCTCACGGAGCGAATCGTTCCGGACGAACCCACAGCCTGTTCCCACCCATGGCCGCGGAACGCCGCTTGCACCGGCTCCAGCTCCAGGCGCGCCGCGAGCCGCGCCCGCTTCATCCGCTTTTCCGTGATTTCGCCGTCAGCAAAATACCGGGCGCTCATGCTGACGCAGCCCATGTACAGGCTTTCCAGCTGGCGCGCATGCACGCCTTCGCCAATGATGATTTCAGTGCTGCCGCCGCCGATGTCAGCAACCAGACGACGGCCCGGCTCGCTCGGCATGGTGCGCGCAACACCAAGGTAGATCAGTCGCGCCTCCTCGATACCCGAGATGATTTCGATGGGATGACCGAGCGCTGCCCGCGCGCGATCGAGGAAGGCGCCTTTGCGCTTGGCCTGACGCAAGGTGTTCGTACCGACCACACGCACGCTTTCCGCCCGCATATCGCGCAGGCGTTGACCGAAACGTTCCAGACATGCCAGTGCGGTTTCGACGGCGGAACGGTCCAGACGGCCGCTCTCATCCAGTCCCGCGGCCAGCCGCACCATTTCGCGCAGGCGATCGAGGATGATCAGCTGCCCGTGCGAATAGCGGGCGACGACCATGTGGAAGCTGTTGGAACCCAGATCGACGGCAGCAATGACGTCCGGGACTCTGGAACGCGCCACCTGGGGCGGTCTTCAGGCCGAGAACGAGGACCCGCAGCCGCAGGTGGTGGCCGCGTTGGGGTTGCGAATGACGAACTGCGCGCCTTCGATGTCTTCGCGATAGTCGATCTCGGCGCCCGCCAGGTATTGGATGCTCATCGGGTCGATCAGCAGCGTGACGCCCTGGTTGTCGACCCGCGTATCGCCCTCTTCGACGTTCTCGTCGAAGGTGAAACCGTACTGGAAGCCCGAGCAACCGCCGCCCTGCACGAACACGCGCAGCTTGAGGTTGGGATTGGCCTCCTCGCGGATCAGCTCGCCCACCTTGGACGCAGCCGCATCGGTGAAGACCAGCGTGGGTTCGGGAGCCAGGATTGCGGGATCGGTAGCCATGAGCTGCAGATGGGGACGACGGCGGACGCGATCAAGTCTAGCGACAGCCCGCCGCGGGCGCAAAAGACTTCAGTTATGACGCCCCGTCAGCAGTCTCGACCGCCTTGAGCGGCAGGACCTGAGGGGCTTTCCCCGAGTCCTGGCGCGGCTGATGGATCAGCTTGCCGTTGATTTCGGCTCCCATCTCCATCTCGATCAGCCCGTAATAAACGTTGCCGGTCACTCGGGCGGTAGCCCCCAGCTCGACCCGCTCGTGCGCCAGGATGTCGCCCTTGACCGTGCCGTTCAGGACCACGTTGGGGACGGCCACCCCCCCCTCCACCACGCCGCTGTCGCTGACGCTGAGCGTGGCTGCGGACTGCGGCGGCGCATCGACGTTGCCCTTGATATGGCCGTCCACGTGGAAACCGCCGCTGAACTGCACATCGCCGGTGATGCGCGTGCCGGCGCCGATCAGCGTATCGATGCGCTGCGGCTTGGGTTTGCTTCTGAACATCAGTTC
>JBDHQY010000435.1:0-2968 GCA_039807315.1 Steroidobacter sp.
CAATCTGGCCGAGGCCGGCGACAACATCGTCGCCATTCCGATGCTCTACGGCGGCACCTACACGCTGTTCGCCAGCATGATGCCGAAGCTGGGCATCGAGGTGCGTTTCGCGAAAAGCGATTCGGCTGCGGATCTGGAGCAGCTGATCGACAAGCGCACCAAGGCGGTGTTCTTCGAGACCATCGGCAACCCGGCCGGCAACATCGTGGACGTGGCCGCCATCACCGCGATGGCCCGCAGCCGTGGCGTGGCGACCATCGCCGACAACACGGTGGCGACGCCGGTGCTGCTCAAGCCCATCGAGCACGGCGTGGACATCGTGGTCCATGCGCTGACCAAGTACATGGGCGGTCACGGCACGACGCTGGGCGGCATCATCGTCGACTCGGGCAAGTTCCCGTGGGCGCAGCACAAGGAACGCTACCCCATGTTCAACGAGCCGGAGCAGTCGTATCACGGCGTGGTGTACGTCGACGCCCTCGGCCCGGCTGCCTACATCGGCCGTGCGCGCACCGTTCCGCTGCGCAACACCGGGTCGGCGCTGTCCGCGTTCGATTCCTTCCAGCTGCTGCAGGGCATCGAGACGCTGCCGCTGCGGATGGAACGTCATTGTCAGAACACGCAGCGCGTCGCCGAGCATCTGCAGGAGCACAAGGGCGTGCAGTGGGTGAGCTACGCGGGACTGAAGAATCACCCGCACCACGCGCTGGCGCAGAAATACATGAAGGGCCGCGCCTCCGGCATCCTCACCTTCGGCGTGAAGGGCGGCTTCGATGCCGGCGTGAAGTTCTACGACGCGCTCAAGCTGTTCAAGCGGCTGGTCAACATCGGCGACGCCAAGTCGCTGGCCTGTCACCCGGCTTCGACCACGCATCGCCAGCTCACCGAGCAGGAGCAGCGCAAGGTCGGCGTCACGCCCGAAGCCATCCGGCTGTCGGTGGGCATCGAGGACATCGACGACATCCTGGAGGATCTGGATCAGGCGCTGGCGGCGGCGGCGCGCTGAGCCGACCGTTTCCGGTCCCGGGTCGACTCGTGGGCTGATCTCTGCGCGGCCGATCGTCCGGGGGCCGACGAAGACGTTGTGCTTTGCAGGAGACGGCAGATGAGCATCGATGGTTTCTGGAAGGGTGTCGGTGTGGCGGTGCTCGCCGCCGCGGCGGTCATGGCCGCACCGCTTCAGGCTGCAGCCGCTGACGGCAGGCCGGCACCGCTGCAGATCGGGATCATCGGCACCGGCCATATCGGCGGCACGCTGGCGGCGCATTGGGCCAGGGCCGGGCACCAGCTGATGATCTCGTCGCGCCATCCCGAGGAGCTGCAGGATCTGGCGAAGTCGCTCGGCTCCCACGTGCGCGTGGGCACGCCGCAGCAGGCAGCTGCTTTTGGCGAGGTGATCCTGCTGTCGGTGCCTTACAAGGCCACGCCGCAGATCGGCAAGGAGCTGGCGATGGAGCTGCAGGGCAAGATCCTGCTGGACACGGGCAATCCGTATCCGGCTCGCGACGGGGCGATGGCCACCGAAGCCCGCAAGCGTGGCACGGGCGTGGCCTCCGCGGAGTTCCTGCCTGGCGTGCGGCTGGTGCGCGCGTTCAACGCCATCAACTGGAATGCATTGCGCGACGAAGCGAATCGTCCCGGCGAGCGCTATGCGATTCCGCTCGCGGCAGATGATGCGCAGGCGCTGGCCGTGGCGCAGCGGCTGGTCGAAGATGCCGGCTTCGATCCCGTCGTCGTCGGTGGCCTGTCACGCGCTCGCGAGTTCGATGTCGGCGCGCGCGTATATACCGAGCTCAACACGGCGGCGGAGCTGCGTCGGAAGTTGGGGCTCGCGCCGGTTTCGAAGTAGTCCCAGGCTGGCACACGGTCCGTTGAGTCACTTCGACTACACCTTTGGCATCGAAGAGGAGTTCTTCCTCGCGCATTCTTCCAGCGGACTGCTCGCCACACGCGTGCCCGAAGAGCTGCTGAGCACTGCCCGGGCGCGGCTTGGCGACTGCATCACCTCGGAGCTGCTGCAATCGCAGATCGAGATCGCCTCGCCGGTTCTGACCTCTATGGACGAGGCGCGCAATACGTTGCGACGGCTGCGTGCCGCACTGCGCGAGCTGGTTGCGCAGATGGGTTTCCGGCTGATTGCAGCCAGTACGCATCCGCTCGGCGCATGGCGCGAGCAACTGGTGACCGAGAAGCCGCGTTACGACGAGCTCATCTCGGATTTCCGTATCGTCGGTCAGCGCAACCTGGTTTGCGGCATGCACGTGCACGTGGCTATTCCGCCCGGCATCGATCGCGTTGCGTTGATGAATCGCGCCATGCCGTGGCTGCCGGTGTTTCTGGCGCTGAGCACGTCTTCGCCGTTCTGGGACCGGCAGGTCACCGGGCTGCTGAGCTACCGGCAGGCCATCTACGACGAATGGCCGCGCAGCGGCATACCGGATTTCTTCCGCGACGAGGACGACTATCGGGCTTTTTGCCTGACGCTGCAGCGCGCGGGCGCCATCAGGGATGCGAGTTATTTCTGGTGGGCGATCCGGCCGGCGATGCGATATCCGACGCTGGAGTTGCGCATCGCGGATGTCTGTACGCGGGTAGAGGATACGTTGGCGATTGCCGCGCTGTTTCGCTGTCTGATCGCTGCGCTGGTCGCCGATCCGGAAGCGGGCCGGCACTACACCACGCATACGCGCAGACTCATCGACGAGAATCGCTGGCGCGCCAAGCGCGACGGCATGGGCGCCACGCTGATAGACGAGGCGAGCGGTCAGGCTCTGCCGATGCGCGAGGTGCTGGACCGGATGCTGCAGTTCGTCGGCGCCGCGGCCGAGCGTCTGGATTGTGCCGCCGCCTTGCGGCAGCTGGACTACATCGTTGCGGCGGGCACCAGCTCGCATTCGCAGTTGCGCATCTATAATGAGCGCCGCGCCGCGGGCGACAGCCGCTCGAAAGCTCTGCGGCATGTCATCGA
>JBDHQY010000436.1:0-2946 GCA_039807315.1 Steroidobacter sp.
GGGTCTGTGCCGGCGTGCGGTGGAGAACTGCGACGCTCCTTCAGGGTTGGGAACCTCCCAGGGCAACGAACAGCTGTGCGGTGTCGGCGAGCCGCTGTGCCTGGGCACGCACGTAGCCGAGTCGCGCCTGCTGGTAAAGGCGCTCGCTGTCGAGCACCTGCAGGACGTTGGCAAATCCTTCCTTGAGACTCTCGCGCGTCAGCTCGAGGTTCTGCTGAGCCACGCTCAGCGCCTTTTCCTGCGCCGCCATCTGTTCGCTGCTGTGCTGCGCGGCATCGAGTGCGTCAGCCACCTGAGCGAACGATTCCAGTACCACCTGCTGATAGCGTGCTGCCTGCACTGCGAGAGCCGCAACCGCGGCCCGCTTTTCTGCCCGTAGTCGGCCGCCGTCGAACAGAGGCGCCGTGAGATTGCCGATCAGATTCCAGGCGCTGCTTTCCGAGTCGAACAACGTGCTCACCTTGACCGACTCCTGGCTGAAGCCGGCCGTCAGTGTGATGCGGGGATAGAGGTTCGCCGCTGCCACTCCGACGGCCGCCGTCGCCGCGTGCAGTTGCGATTCGGCTGCCAGGATATCGGGACGCCGATGAACCAGATCCGATGGCAACGACACAGGAAGCTGCTGCGGCAGCGTGAAGTCGGCGAGATGGAACTGGCTGGCGCCGAGGGCCGCCGGCGGCTGCCCCAGCAGCACCGCCAGTGCGTTGCGGGCCGCGCTGAGCTGCTTCTTGATGGGGGGCAGCAGGGTCTCGTCGTTCGCCAGCTGGCTTTGCGCGATGAGCACGTCCACCTTGTTGAGCGAGCCCGCTTCGAAGGCGGCCTGGATCATTTCGACGTTCTTGCGGTCGTCGGCCAGCAACTCCTCCATCGTGTCGATCTCGGCCTGATGGACCGCGACCGACAGCGCCTGCAGCACGACGTTGCCCGCCACCGCGATCTGCGTGGCCTGGCTTTCCTGGCGCTGATAGTCGGTGAATGCCAGCTGCTGCTCTATCGAGCGCTTGATTCCGCCTGTGTAATCCAGCGTGTAGCTGACCGCCGGTCCGAACGCGTAGTAAGTGAATGGCGGCGGCTTGGGGAAAGTGCCGAGAAAGCGTGATCCCAGTTTCTGACGGCCGATGGAAGCGTCGAGATCGAGTTGCGGATAACGTGCGCCGGTGCGTGCTTCCGCCAGTGCCTGCGCCTGCTGGACACTCGCGCGCGCTGCGAGGATGTTCTGGTTGTTGACGAGTGCCTGCTCGATGGCGCTGTTCAGTGCCGGAGACCGGAACAGTGTCCACCAGTCCGCGGGAACGGCGCCGCCGGGCAACAATTGTTGCGATGGCACTCCGTTGCCACCCACGGCGGAGGGCAGCGCCTTCTCGCCATAGTGATCGACCGTCGGTGCGGCAGGCCGCTGAAATTCCGGGCCGACCGCGCAGGCGCTCAGCGCCAGCATCAAAGTCCCAGCTACCGCCGTGCGCACGCCGCGCGAGGGTCTGAACGCTCTGCTCATAAATCCACCATAGTAGGCCTGGGCCGCATCATTCGGCGGCAATGGGCACTCCGCCCCGCGGAGCCCCTGGCTTGCGAAACACGAACACCAGTGCAATCGCCAATACACTCAGCACCAGCATGAGCTTGAAGTCATTGTTGTAGGCGATCATCGTCGCCTGTGCCGACACGCGCCCATTGATGGCCGCCAGCGCGGCAGTTCCGGCATTTTCGGACACACCATTGACGCCGTACGCAGTCACGTGCTCGGCCAGCCGTGCGTGCATGATCTGAGCGTTGCGAATGAACAGTGCCTGCACGGCCGCGATGCCGACGCTGCTGCCGATATTCCGCAGCAAGTTGAAAACGGCTGTGCCCTCGGTGCGGAAGTGTGGCGCCAGGCTCGCAAACGTCACCGTGGCGAGTGGCACGTAAGCCAGTCCCATGCCCACCCCCTGAACGAAGCCCGACCAGGCGATGAGCCTGTCCGGCATGCCGATATAGAAGCCGCACATCTGCCACAGGGACACGGCTGTCACCGCGAGACCGATGGCAATGACCACCCGGGCATCCAGCAAGCGCAGCAGGCGCCCGAGAATCAGCATGGCCGCAAGAGTTCCGAGACCGCGCGGCGCCGTCAGCAATCCCGCCGTCATGACCGGGTAGCCCAGCAGATCCTGCAGCATCGGTGGCATCAGCGCCAGGGTTGCGAACAGCAGGACACCGACGATGGCGATGAACGCGCTGCCCGTGGCGAAGTTGCGATCCTTGAAGATGCGGAGATCGACGAACGGCTCGCGGGCGGTAGCGCTGTGAATCGCGAACAGGTACAGAGCGATGACGGTGGTCAGCGCCTCGATGCGGATCTCGGTGGAGCTGAACCAGTCCAGCAACTGCCCGCGGTCGAGCATGAGCTGCAATGCCCCGATACCGATTGCGAGCGTGGTGAAACCGAAGAAATCGAAAGCACTGCGCTTGAGGCTGGTCTCGGACAGAAAGCTGCTCAATCCCAGGAAGGAAGCGACGCCGATGGGGACGTTGATGTAGAACACCCAGCGCCAGCTGTAGTTGTCGGTCAGCCATGCGCCCAGCGCGGGACCCAGGATTGGTCCGACCGTCACGCCCATCACCCACACCGACATCGCGCGCGCATGTCGTTCCGGCGGATTGATGTCGAGAAGAATGGCCTGGGACAACGGCACCAGCGCTGCGCCGGACAATCCCTGCACCAGCCTGAACGCAACGATCTGCGGCAGGCTTTGCGCCAGACCGCAGAGCACCGAAGCGATGGTAAAGCCGGCAATGGAAGCGAGAAAGACTTTCTTGCGGCCGAAGCGGTCGGACAGCCAGCCGGTCAGCGGCGTCATGATGGCGACCGCCACGATGTAGGAGGTCAGTACCCAGGTCATCTGTTCCTGGGTGGCCGCGATGCTGCCCTGGATGTGCGGCAGGGCGACGTTGGCGATCGTCGTG
>JBDHQY010000437.1:0-2937 GCA_039807315.1 Steroidobacter sp.
GATCTGCCGGTGCTGCACTATCGCGCGTTGCGCCACGGCATCCAGGCACCGCGCTACTGGGAGGACGGCAGCGAGGACCAATCGTTCCGCTTCAACAACTATCTCAATCGCTACCACGCCCGGCATCTGGACCTGATGGACGTGCTGTCGAGTTTCCAGGCCCGCGCGCGTGTGAGCCTGCAGGCCACGGCGATGCTGCTGGGGCTGCCGGGCAAGCTCGGCATGAGCGGCGACAAGGTCTGGGATGCCTACCTGGCCGGCCAGCTCGACATGATCCGCAATTACTGCGAGACCGATGTCCTCAACACGTTCCTGATCTATCTGCGTTTCGAGCTGATGCGCGGCATGCTGTCGCGGGAGGAATATTTCGCGGAGAACGCTCGGGTGCGCGAGGCGCTGCGGTCGCACGACAAGCCGCACCTGGACGAATTCCTGGCCGCCTGGCCGGAGGCTCGCCTTTGAGTGCCCGGCGGCGCCTGGCCGCTTCGCCGAAACCTGAAACGGCGTTCATCGAGGACCTGTCGCACGAAGGCCGTGGTGTGGCGCATCACGAAGGCAAGACGATCTTCATCGACGACGCCTTGCCCGGTGAGCGCGTCGAATGGTCGTGCATCAAGCGCGGTCGTAACTTCGACGAGGGCCGACTCGACCGTGTAGTAGAGCCGTCTGCGGACCGCGTGACGCCGCGCTGTACGCACTTCGGCATCTGCGGGGGCTGCACGCTGCAGCATCTGTCCTCGGAGCGCCAGATCGAGTTCAAGCAGAAGCAGTTGTTGGACGCGCTCGCCCGCATCGGCCGTGTGACACCGGATGCGGTTCTGCCGCCGCTGCAGGCGGGTGTCTGGAACTATCGGCGCCGCGCTCGCCTGGCGGCGCGTTGGGTGCCGAAGAAGGGCCGTGTGGTGGTCGGCTTCCGTGAACGCTCGACCTCGTACATCGCCGACCTGCAGCGCTGCGAAGTGCTGACGCCTCCGGTCGATGCCATGCTGCCGGCCCTCTCGGAGCTGCTCACCGCTCTGAGCATCCGCAACCGCGTGCCACAGATCGAAGTGGCCGTTGCCGACAACGCCGTGGCCTTGGTCATCCGCGTGCTCGAGCCACCGACGGCGGCGGATTTGCAGTTGCTGCGGGACTTCGAGCATCGTCACCGGCTGCAGATCCACCTGCAACCCGGTGGCTACGAGACCATTGCTCCCTTGAGCGGCGAAGGGCAGCCGCTGACCTATCGACTGCCGCAGTTCGAGGTGGAGCTGCAGTTCCAGCCGACGGATTTCGTGCAGGTCAACCGCGAGTTGAACGAGCGCATGGTGGCGCAGGCGCTGAGGCTGCTCGATATCGGCAAGGATGACAGCGTGCTGGATCTGTTCTGCGGCCTCGGTAATTTCTCGTTGCCGCTGGCGCGTGGCTGTGGACGGGTGGTCGGAATAGAGGGAGAGGCAGGACTGGTGGCTCGCGCCCGGCGCAACGCCGAGCGCAACGGGTTCGGCAATGCCGAATTCTTTACGGCGAATCTGGCGGCGGCGGATCTGGCACAGGCTGCCTGGGCGAAGCGGCGTTACGACAAAGTGCTCCTCGACCCTCCGCGGGCCGGTGCGCAGGAAGTGTTGCCCATGGTTGCAGCCTGCGGCGCGCAACGCGTGGTCTATGTCTCCTGTCATCCGGGCACGCTGGCGCGCGATGCCGGTCTGCTGGTCCATGAGCACGGCTTCAAGCTCCTGGCAGCGGGCGTGATGGACATGTTTCCGCACACGGCGCATGTGGAGTCCGCGGCCGTTTTCCAGCGGACACGGAGTTGAGGCGTGGCGCTCGAGATCGAACGCAAGTTCCTGGTGTGCTCGGATGCATGGCGCGACGAGGTGCAAAGTCGCGAGCTGCTGCGGCAGGGCTATCTCGGGTCCGGCTCGCGCTGCTCCATCCGCGTGCGTATCGCGGGCGAGCAGGCATGGCTGAACCTGAAAGCCAAGCGCTCCGGCATGACGCGGCTGGAATTCGAATATTCCATTCCGCTCGGCGAGGCGGATGAAATCCTGCGGGAACTGTGCAACGGTCCGCTGCTCGAAAAATATCGTCACCGGATCGCCCGCGGTGCCCATGTGTGGGAGGTGGACGAGTTCCTGGGCGACAACGCCGGTCTGGTGGTCGCGGAGATCGAGCTGCCGGACGAGACGGCGCGATTCGAGCGGCCGGACTGGTTGGGCGCGGAAGTGACCGAAGACGAGCGTTACTACAACTTCAATCTGGCCAGCCATCCCTACACGCAATGGAAGTGACCATGACTCTGGGGCCTCTCATGATCGACGTTGCGGGCATCGAGCTCACTGCCGAGGATCGGGAGCTGCTGGCCCATCCGCTGGTCGGCGGCTGTATCCTGTTCACGCGCAACTTCGCCAGCATCGAGCAGCTCGAACGGCTGGTAGCCGACATCCGGGCGGTGCGAACGCCGCAGCTGCTGGTGACGGTCGATCATGAGGGCGGGCGCGTGCAGCGCTTCCGCCAGGATTTCACGATGCTGCCGAACATGCGCACCATCGGCCGTCAGTACGATCTCGATCCCGCCGCGGGGCGGCAGTTAGCGCGTCAATGCGGTTGGCTGCTGGCAGCGGAACTGCTCGCGGTGGGCATCGACATGAGCTTTGCGCCGGTCGTGGACCTGGACTACGGCGTCAGCTCGGTGATCGGCGACCGCGCCTTTCATCGCGATCCGCGCGTGGTGGCGGAGCTGGCGATCGCCTTCGCCAACGGCATGAAGCAGGCCGGCATGTCGGCCACGGCCAAGCACTTTCCCGGCCATGGCGCGGTGGTGCCGGACTCCCATGTGGCCATGCCGGTGGATCGTCGGCCGCTGGCCGACATGGACCAGGATCTCTATCCCTATCAGCGGCTGATCGACAACGGCCTGGCGTCGATCATGGCGGCCCACGTGATCTTCTCCGAGGT
>JBDHQY010000438.1:0-2932 GCA_039807315.1 Steroidobacter sp.
TGATAGGATGCGCGCCCGCACCGGCGGCAGGCCGTCCATACGACGTCCTTTCGAGTCCACCGGCAGCGGTCCTGGGAAGGGGATCCATGTTGAAAATCCCTTCCGCATCAGGAAATTAGGCTGCGGTATCGCCGTTGCCTAGGGTTGCGCCCGTAGCTCAGTTGGATAGAGCGTCTGGCTACGAACCAGAAGGTCGGGAGTTCGAATCTCTCCGGGCGCGCCATCTCCTCAAACACTCAATCTCACTCGAACGACGGCGTAGCCATGTATTGCGGGACTCTGCGTCGCAGTCCCTTTTCGCTGCCGCAATCAGGTTGTCCAGCTTGGGTTGGGAGTGGCGTCTGGTGATGCGCCCGCTCTTGTACCCTAGCAAGTCCTGGCGATCCCCGAACGACGCCGCCGCGCTCGAACGAGCGCTTGGTGGTGGACTCGAGCAGGATCGCAGCGCGTTCGTCTCGTTCGGTTGAGGAGCGCGCTCCATGACCTCTATTTCCCCGGCTGCTGTTCTGTCAGCGCCCGGGCTGCATTGGGGGATGCCAGATGAAGAAGGCCATCTCGAGAGCTACGGTTTCGAACGATGGAACATCTGCGTGAATGTCCCGATGACCGCGCGCGACTGAACCGCATATCGCGCGTGGCGAAGCGAGGGCCATCCTGCCAGCAGGCATTCGCCGCTGACTGCCCGAGCTACCCGGAGTCTCAGTAGGAGCTGGCCGGCTGCGGCGCCGCAGCCGTTTCCGGCTGTGAATTCTTGGTCTCTCGACCTTGTGAAAGGTAATGGCAAATACGCCAGATGTGATTGCCGGTGCGCTCCAGCCAGCGGAAGGTATCGGTACGCTGTAGCGAGTTGATCGAGCTCTCCAGGCTCGACGCAGTCTCTCTCAATAGATCGTTTCGCACTTGGCGCGACAGCTCCGACAGCTGCATCGCGTTCGATTCCAGCTGCCCCAGGTACGCCTGCAGATGTCCCTGCTGCAGCCCGCGCTGCGCCAGCTGCAGGATCTGCCGAATGTTCTCCAGCGCCCAGCGGTAATCCGGCTGCGTCAGTTCGATATGTGCCTGCGAGAGATCGTGCAGACGGGTGCGGAATCGCAGCAGATGGTCGATCGCATGCAGTTGCGCAATGCGCTGAGCGCCGGCCTCGGCGTCGGCCGCGGGCATCTCTATGCGGCTGACGAAGTCATACGTCTCGTTCAGCAATGGCGCCACCTGCTGCAGCCGGGGCTCGAGCGTGGCGGTGTCCGTGCCGGACAGCATCTCCGCATAGATGTCCAGCAGTCGCAGCGCCACCTGCTCCAGCGCGCGCTGTGAAGCTTCCAGGGCTACTGCCGGAATCGACCGCAGCGAAGCGTCCAACCGCTGCGTGACCACCTCGCCCCGCTCGGGCAGGAGGTGTTCGACCAGCCGCGCGAATCGCGACACGAACGGCAGGAACAGCACCACGCCCACCGAGATGAAGAGTGTATGGAACGCCGCGAGACTGATGGCTCCGGCCTCCAGACCGGCGTGAGTGCGCAGCCAGCCGATCGCACGCAGGAACACCGGCAGCAGGACGATGGCCAAGGTGCCTGCCGTCGCGTTGAACAGGATGTACGCCAGTGCGGTCCGCTTGGCGTAGATCGTTCCGCCGATGGCTACCAGGGCACCGGTCAAAGTGGTGCCGATCGCGGCGCCGACCACCAGGGCCGCTGCCTGCTCGAAGTTGATGGTCTGCGTGTGCAGGGCGGTGAGGGTGATGGCGATGGCGGCCGTCGATGATTGCAGAATCGCGGTCAGGGCGAGGCCGATCAGCATCGTGACCACCGGCGCCGCGAATCCGCTTGCGGGCAGTGCCGCCAGGTTGACCATTGCGGCCAGGCCCTGCATGCCTTGTTGCAGCGTATCCAGTCCCAGGAACAGCATGCCGAAGCCGGCCATGGCCAGACCCAGTTCGGCCCAGCCTCTGCGGCCGAGCAGCTTGAGCATCGCGCCGCCGCCGATCAGTGGCAGGGTGTAGAAACCGAGCTGGATCTTCAGCCCCAGGCTGGCGACGATCCAGCCCGTTGCGGTATTGCCCAGGCTCGCGCCGATGAGCACGCCGATGGCCTGCGAGAAGGTGATCAGGCCGGCGCTGACGAATCCGATCAGCGTGACGGTGGTGGCGGTCGAGGACTGCAGCGCCATGGTGGCCAGCGTGCCCGAAATGAATGCCTTGGCCGGCGTGCCGGTGAAATGCGCCAGCGCCCGCTTGGTCGCTCCGCCGCCGAAGGCCACCAAACCCTGCGACAGCAGCATCATGCCGATCAGGAACAGGCCGAGGCCGCCGGCAAACGGAAAAACGATGTCTTGCATAAACCCCTGAGTCGGAGAGCGCGAACCCCTCGGCGCGTCGCCATGAGGATGGTACTTTCATCGAAAGGCCGGTGTGCAGCCAGTCATTGGCGGATGAGAGCTGTTGCAGGTGTTGACGCGCGAGATCATGAATTTGCTCACCCGATCCAGAGCCTGAGCGAAACAGCGTCGAGCTTGTTGACGGAGCCGGATGGGAGAGAGGACCTGCGTACTGCACTGGATGCGATCGCTCGCGGCGCCGAGAGCTTGTCGAGCTTCGTCGGCACCTACCGCCAGGTCAGTCGATGGCCCGCGCCGACATTGGCGGCAGTCGATCTGCAAGGACTGTTCAAACGCCTGCAACAGCCGTGGCACCTGCCTGGGCGTGGCCGCTGGAGCAAGAGTCGCGTCGCACTGATTTTCTGACATGTCTCATGGGACGCGCCCGCCCGCATTGAGGGAGCTTCGCTTCCTCTTAAGTCGCATGAGTTCGGCGGTCGCGTGGATCTCAGGCCGAAGCCGAGAGACGCCCTTTGAGATGCTCATCTTTGTAAGGAATTGTATCGGTTGTAATTAAATGAAAATCAATTGCGAATGCGATTGGTTTTTATTTAAAATGACA
>JBDHQY010000006.1:0-14717 GCA_039807315.1 Steroidobacter sp.
CCTTCTCAAAGCCGGCATTGTTGATCTCGACGCCGCTGCCAACCACCGTTCCATAGACGTTGTCGATGTAGCCGGAACGCTCTTCGTACCAGCCCACCAGCCGCGCCGCGACCTTCTCGGATATCGGCAGATTCACGAATCCCTTGGCCGTGCCGCCGACGGTTCCGTTCTTGATCGTGTTCAGCTCGAGGTTGTAGCCGGCGGCAAAATTTCCCGGGTCCGGCTTGTTGGTGATGACGCGAACCGTCCCCGCCTCCGAACTGGCGCCGTACAGGGTCCCTTGCGGCCCCGGCAGCACTTCCACTCGCGCGATGTCGTACATGTGGATGTCGATGGGACCCGATATGGTCGTCACGGGCTGCTCGTCCAGATACATGCCGACGGTCGGCAGCGAACCGGCGCTGCTGTTGGTGCCGCTGGAAATGCCGCGCAGCGTCATCTGCGCATTTCCGGGCCGCGACTCCGTGAAGGACAGCGACGGAACCTTCAACGCGTAGTCGTTGAAGCTTCTGATCTGCATTCGATCCAAGGCTTGGGAATCGATGGCGGTGACTGCAATGGGCACGTCCTGCAGGTTCTCGGTACGCTTCGATGCCGTAACGGTCACCTCCTCCAGTCCGCCGATACCGATCGCGGTCCCGCTCTGCTGCGCCTGGGCTGCGTTGAGAACGGAGAAAATCGCAATCGCAACCGGTGTGTATCGGCCCAGAGTTGCCGGCATGCGGATCGGCGGCGCTACGGAATCAATCCGCTGTGTCGATCGATGGCGGGTCATTGTTTTCTCCCCTTGGCTGGTTATCGCAAGATCAGGATCGGTTTTGTGATGAGAGATGATCGTCCTGCATGAGATCCGGAGCAGTCTTCAGTGACGCGCGCCATGGTTCATGGCTTGGCCTCCGAGCCGCTGCTTCCCGGAAAATCGGCTGTAGCACTTGCTGCCAAATGCTGTTGGAAAAAAGACAAGCGGCAATCTGAAATAAGACGACTGACGTCGCTGCGCTTCGCGCTCGACAGACCGAGCGCCACGCGGTGTGCGCGTGAGAAATTGTTCGGCATCTCGTCGACGAAGTACGCCACGTAGCACCTTGCTGCAGGATGTTACTGATTGCGACTCGAAATACGGTGCAAGCGCTCGATACGCGATCGAATATGCCACGCGGGTATAAGGGGTCCAATACCACGACAATAGTAGGTTGCACGACCTGCATTGCCGCGACGCAGACTCATCGACCGCCTGAGAGTCGGCCGCGCTGCGCAGGTCCGTAGCTGGCGAGCGGATCGCTGCCGCTTTCACACTCGGTTGCCACGACAGCATCGAGGAACAGCGTGAACATCTCCGCCTGCGAGCCAATGCCGAGCTTGGAATAGATGTGCTTGCGGTGCACCTTAATGGTGCTCACCGCGATATTGAGACTGCGGGCGATGAGCTCTATCGACTTGCCACGCAGCAGCAGCTGCAGGATCTCGAACTCACGCTCGGTCAGCACCGACCGCCCGAAATTGAGTCGCGCATCCTCGATCCGCTGGTGCAGATCGGCGCGATCCATCTGCGTTGCGCCGCTTGTATCCGCCGAGAATGAGCGCCACGTACGGTGCAATGCGGCGGTGACCAGAGGAGCAATGCAGCGCGCCGCCTGCAGCTCCCCGGCACTGAAATACTTCCCGCCAATCGCGCGGCCCAGCGAAAGATTCAGATAGCCGCCGCTGCCATCACCGCAGCAGAAGCACACCTCGTCGAGCAGTCCCGCAGAGCGATAGTGGGCCTTGTAGTACTCGCTGGTGGAGAACTTCTCCTTGGTGAGCTCGCGCAGCGAGACGAAACCGCGCTGCGAGCAATGCTCGAGCAGCAGATAGAACGGATCGAGGGCGTAATTGCCGAGAAGATAATCGTCGATTCGGTTCTTCCGGCATTCGTGATTCGTACGTTCGTAGAGCAGTCTTGGCGGCCCGCCGCCCGGATAGTGAAGAATCAACGCACTATTTATGTGCAGACGCGCAACCAGTTCGTTCGTCAACGCGATCGTGTTGCCGGGCGTGAATACGTCCGCAAGGATCTCGCCGAGGACTTGATACCACTCCGTCGATGCAAGGCAGGCCTTCGACAAACCGCACCCCGAAGGCACGTTGCGCTGCTTGGTCCTGGTCATCGATTCCGGCCTCAGCTGAACATCTGGCAACGGACCTGACGAGCCGGCGCGAGGGCCGTGGCTCGTTTTGTCTCATGCTAGTATATTCAAAGCGGATGCTCAATTTTATTACCGCGCTCTATGGAGCCGGATGGCACCGCTTCGCGGTCGAGTGACTCGTTCGGCAACGTCCGTTGCGGTCAACGTCGCCGGCCGGCGGACACGGGGCGGCGGCAGCGGCCGCCACGTAGCCTCAGCCGAGATGGATCCAGGCAGATTTCGTTTGCGTGTAACCCAGCAGGCTTTCCAGGCATTTGTCACGACCCTGCCCGGATTGCTTGTAGCCGCCAAAGGGCTGGGTCATGTCGCCATGGTCGAAGCAGTTGACCCAGATCACTCCGGCTTCGAGACCGCGAACAGCCTTGTGCGCGGTTGCGAGATCCTGCGTCCACACCGCTGCCGCCAGGCCGTAGATCGAATCGTTGGCCACGCGCAGCGCATCCTGCAGTCCATCGACCTCGATGGCCGTCGCAACCGGTCCGAAGATCTCCTGTTGCGCGATCGTCATCGTGTTGCGCACTCCTGAAAACAGGGTCGGATTCACATAGCTACCGGGAAGTGACGGCGCATCGCCGCCGAACTCGAGGCGGGCGCCCTCCTGCTTACCCTTGTCGATGTAATCCATGACACGCGAACGATGCTGCGAGGTGACGAGCGGACCGAGCGTGGTCTGCGGATCCAGCGGATCGCCGGCCGTGAAGGCATTCTTTCCCAGCTCGACGAATCTTTGCAGGAAGGCTTGCGCTATGGATTTGTCGATCAGCAACCGCGAGCCGGCGCTGCAGACCTCGCCCATGTTGCCGTAGATGCCGTTGATCGCATAAGTCACGGCGCGATCCAGATCGTGCAGGTCGGCCAGGAAAATCTGCGGCGACTTGCCGCCGCACTCCAGACTCACGCGCTTCATGTTCGACTGGCCGGCATAGACCAGCATCAGCTTGCCGACCTCGGTGGAACCGGTGAAAGCGATCTTGTTCACATCCGGGTGCAGACCCAGCGCAGCACCGGCAGCCGGGCCGACGCCGTTGACGACGTTCAGCACTCCGGGCGGCCCACCTGCTTCGATGAACAGCTCCGCCAGCAGCAGCGCCGACAAGGGCGACTGCTCGGCGGGCTTGAGCACCACGGCATTGCCGGCCGCCAATGCCGGCGCGACCTTCCATGAAGCCATCATGAGCGGATAGTTCCACGGCACGACGCAGCCGACGACCCCCAGTGGCTCACGCAGAATGTAGTGGAACGCGTCCACCGCGGTCGCCGTCACCGCGCCGTCGATCTTGTCGGACAATTCCGCAAAGTAGGCAAAGGTCTGCACCGAAGCCGGGATGTCGATCGCCAGCATGTCACGCACCGGCTTGCCCATGCACAAGGTATCCAGCAACGCAAAGCGTTCGGCGTTCGCCTCGATCAGCCCGGAAAAGCGGGACAGCACGGCGAGCCGCTCGCGCGGCGCCATGTGGCGCCACACGCCATCCCTGAATGCCCTGCGGCTCGATCTTACGGCGCGATCGACATCCTCGGCCGCCCCTGCCGAAATCTCGCAAAGCGGCGCGCCGGTCGCGGGATTGATGACCGGGAACACCTGGCCATTCTTGCTCGCAACGGATTCTCCATCGATGAAATGCCCGGTCGCGTACTTGATGCGGCCGGCACGCGCGCGCCAATCGTTCGCAGAGAGTTCGACGCTCATCCAGGTTCTCCGAAGTTCATGACAGCGACACCCTCCCGCCGGCGGTCGACGACCGTGCTCGGCCTCAGCTGAATTCGTCGACGGGAATTTCGATGATCAGGATCTGGCGCCGGGTACCGAAAGATGCGAGGGCCGCCTGCAGCGATGATCGCGAGGTCACTTTCAGATAGGGGTACCCATACGCGCGTGCGATGTAGGCAAAGTCCGGCGGCGACACGTCGACGCCTTCCGGCGTAATTCCCGCCGCGAGCATCGAGGTGCGTATTTCGCCATAGCCGCCGTTGTTCCAGACGATGATGGCAGTCCAGGCGTCGACGTCCGCCAGGACCGCGAGCTCGGCCATGGAGAACTGCAGTCCGCCGTCGCCGACGATGCATACGATCGGCCGCTGCGGGGCAGCCAACCCCGCTCCGGTGGACGCAGGCAGAGCGTAACCGAGCGTTCCGTAGCCCGTTGCCGAGTTGAACCAGGAACCCGGAAACGCTCCGTTGAAACCCAGATTGCCGCCGTACACCAGCTGGGTCGAATCTCCGACGAGAACGGCGGTCGGCAGCGTATCTCTGATCGCATCCAGGACTTGCACGTGCTGCTCGAGCGCGGGCGACACGGCCGCGATCGCCTTGAGCCCGGCCTCGCGGGCCCGCGCGGCGCGTGAGCTGCCTTCCGTATGGGACGAGGCCATGTAGTCAAACGACTCCAGCCACGTCAGGGCAGCAATCGCGTTGCCGCGCAAACCGATGACAGGCGTGGCGCCGCGCTGCAACTGCTCTGGATCGATGTCGATACGGATCAGATTGGACGGCGCCGGGAAGCGGCCGATCAGATTGATGTCGTAGTCGGTGGGACCCATCTCGGTGCCCACGGCCAGCACGACATCGGCTGACGCGATCAACTCCCGGATCGGCGGCAAGGACGGACTCATCGGCACGGCGAGCGAATGCCCGGCCGGCAGGATGCCACGGCCGTTCACCGTCATGACGACCGGCGCGTCCAGACGCTCCGCCAATTTCCTCAGCACCGCTGCTGCACGGACTGCACCGCCGCCCGCGAGAATCACCCGATGCCGCGCGGAGCGAAGTCGTGTCACTGCCGACTCGAGCAGCGCCTCATCCGGCCGAGATGGCTGTGACTCCACTTCCGGAGGCGGCAAACCGGAGCCATCGGCTGCCAGCAGATCCAGCGGAACCTCGATGTAGACCGGACGTGGCCGGGCCGACGCAAAGAGCTCGAACGCCCGTCCCAGTGCCAGCGGCAGCTCCTGCACGTCACGGATCGGGAAACTTGCGCCGGCAACGCCGCTCGCCAGTCTGCTTTGATCCGGTAACTCGTGCAGGACCCCCCGGCCGCTGCCGGCCTCCCCCTGGCGGTTTTGACTCGAGATCACCAGCAAGGGCACAGAGTCGCCGTACGCCTGCCCCATCGCTGTCGCGATGTTCGTCACACCCGGCCCGGAAATGGTGAAGCACACACCGGGCAAACCGCTGACGCGAGCGTAGCCGTCCGCCATGAAGCCGACACCTTGTTCGTGCCGCCCCGTGACGTGACGAATGGGCCCGCCCGCCAGACCCCGATACAGCTCCAGGTTGTGCACGCCGGGAATTCCGAATACGTGGCGAACGCCACGAGCGGCCAATGCATCGACGATGTATGTGCCGAGCGTCTTCATGCTTCGCTTGCCGATTTCCCGGACAGATCGCACGCCACGGCAGGTTCGCCAGTGCGCTGCCGCGACCAGTCGAGCGGCTCGACTCGGGGCAGCATCCACACCCATCCGACCAGCCCCAGGACGTTCAGCGCGCCCGCCAGCACGAATGCGCTGGCGAACTGGCCGGTCGCGTCCAGCAGCACACCGGTGATGACCGGCGCGACGATGCCGGCAACGTTGCCCGACGCATTCTGGATACCCACCCAACGGCCGGCTGCACTCGGCCCCGCCATGATCTGCGGTATCGCGTAGTAGCCGGGAGATGCCAGGCCGACCACGACCTGGAAGATCCAGAGAGAGGCGATACAGCCTTCGATCGGCAACAGCACCATGCCCAGCATGCAAGCCATCGAACCGAAGTGGTTCAACGCCATCAAGGATTTGTAGAGCACGTTGGGCGAGCGCCCGGAACGGGTCCACGACGCGATGAACGAGCCTGCCGCCAGAGAGCTGATGGCGTTTATCAGATACGCGCTGCCGGCAACGACAGCCATTGCCTCCATGGAGAAGTCGCGCTCCTTGACCAGGTACACCGGTAGCCAGGACAGGATGAAATAGAAATTGTAGTTGCCGGAGAAATGCCCGAGGGACGCACCCCACAAGCCGCGCTGCCGCAGGATCTGCCGGTAGCTCGGCGCCTCGGACACTGGCGTCGGACTTGCGCTCTGGACAGGCGGGTTCAGGCGTATGCGCGCTATGGGCCAGACGAAAACCAGCGACACCACGCCGAAGATGACGAAGACCGCACGCCAACCGACGATCGGCATCAGCAACCCGCCCAGCAGCGTACCGATCGCCGGCCCCACCAGATAGGAAAAGCCCAGCACGCCGTTCGCCATGCCGATCTGCGCCGGCCGCAGCTGCCCGGCGAACAAATGCGACGCGCTCGGGAATCCGGCACTTTCGCCGACACCCAGCAACAGACGCAGCAACAGCAATGACCAGAACCCGACGGCGACCCCGGTCAGCAAGGTCGCCAACGACCATACGACGATGCCTGCGGCGAGCACCCGGTGGGCGCCATATTTTTCCGCCAACCAGCCGGCCGGGACCATCGCAACCACGTAGCTGTAATAGAACGCGGAAAGCAGCACACCGAGCTGTGTCGCGGACAGCCCGAGCTCATCTTGCAACAACGGTGCCGCGGTGGAGAGATTGCCGCGATCCACGTAGTTGATGAGCAGAGCTACGGATACCAGCAGCACCAGCTGCGTTGGCGAAGTCGTTTTCCGCGAATCATTGCCTGCCGCCATTCCTCCCCCTCAATCGATTCGCGCTCTGGAGCGACGCACTGCCGCGCGTCACTCCCGGCGGCGTTCCGCCGGGAACGCTGTCATGTAGTGGACTACAACGCCCGTCGCTGCGGCGCAGATGGATATGTATCGAGCACTCCGCCCAACGCTGTCTTCAATGGGTCGAGCCACATCTCGAACCTGCGCCACTGTTCCAGCCCCTCGCGAAAGATCGGCCGGCGCACTTGCTCGGAGCTCGCAGTGCGCACCGCACGCGTATTCTCGTAGAAACGCAGGCAGGCATCCTCGAACGGCAGGCCGCAGTACGTCAGCAACCCACGGACCTCGCCCTCGACATCGTCGACCAGCGCTTCGTAGTGGACACGATGTACCCGTCCCGGCAGCACCCGATCGATGTGATCCATCAGCTCGACGTAGTCGCGGTAGTAGCGTCCCAGATCCTGCAAGTCGTAGCTGAAGTGTTGTCCCTTGGCGAAATGCTGCTTGAACATTGAGAAGCAGCAAGCCAGCGGATGACGACGCACATCGATGATCCTGGCGTTCGGCAGCGCCAGGGCGATGAGCCCGACGTGCAGCCAGTTGTTGGGCATCTTGTCGACGAACAGCGGCGTGGCACTCTTGCGGTGCGCGCTCGAGCGGCGCAGGTACTCATCTCCCAGGCGACGCAGCTGTTCACCATCCAATGCGGCCAGTGACGCAGGATATTCGTCCCCATCCGTCGTCGCAGATGCTTCCAGGGTACGCGCCAGATCGATCAGGTGGCTCAGCTCCATCGTGCCCTCGACCAGCGAGTGGCTCGACAGAATCTGGTCCACCAGCGTCGATCCCGCGCGCGGCATGCCCACCACGAAAATGGGATCCCTGGCGGCTGCGCCGACGCCATTGCGCTCGGCAAAGAATTCTTGCGTATACAGCGCCTTGCTGCGCGCGACCAAGGCGGTAGTCCTGTCTGCGCGGTACTGGATCTGAGCTCGACGAATTCGATTACCGTGGCTGTAATGCCGGAAGGATCGGTCGTACTGCTGCAGATCCTCGTAAGCCTTGCCGAGCGCAAAATGCAGATGCAGCTCGTCGTCAGCCGAGTCGCGCACCCTCTGCAACGCCGCTTCCATCGAAGTTACGTCTGCGGTCGAGAACTCGAACGTCTTCAGATTGGAAAGCGTGAACCACGCCTGGCCGAACGTCGGCAGCAGCGCCAGGCACTTCCGGCATGCCTGGATCGATTCGTCCTGGCGACCGATCGTCCTGAGCACATGCCCGTAGTTCAGCCACACTCGAGCCTGCGACGGATACTCTCGCAGCAGCCCGGAGTACAGGTCGATGGCCTGCGCATACTCGCCGACGGACACGAGAAACAACGCCTTCAGACTGCGGTAGTTTGGATTCTCCGGCTGCAGCTCCAGCAGACTGCCTATCTGATCCAGGGCCTCGGTGGGCCGATTGAGGCGATTCAACACCAGCGCATAGTGGGCTCTGGCCTCCACGAAACCAGGCGCCAGCTCCAGGCAGCGAAGCAACAAGGTTTCTGCATCGGTGAATCTGCCGAGGCGCGCCGCCACCTCCGCCAACATGCGGATTGCGGCAACATCCGTCGGCCGTTCCTGGAGATATCCGCGCAGCAGCACCTCTGCCGTGGGAATCTCGTTTGCAGCAAGCGCCGCGGCTGCACGCAACAGCGCAGGGTTTCTCGCTGCTCTTCTTACATGCTGCGAATACGCGGCATCCGCTGCTTCGGTATCGCCCATGGCCGAGTAGTGATCGGCCAGAGTCCGCCAGATATCCGGCAGATCCGGATTCAGCTCGGCAGCACGACGCAATGATTCGACCGCGGCCTCACCACGTCCGACAGAGGCCAACGCGTGCGCATACTCGAGGTGAACGACTCCCGCTTCCGGCAGCTGGCGGACCAGCTTCTCGAGTGTAGTTACCGCTTCCGCCGTTCTCTTCAGCTTGCGCTGCGCGATGCCGGTGATCAGCTCCGCGATTGGATGCTCGCCCACCGCCGCGATCACCTCGCCCGCAAGACGCAATGCCTCTTCCGGCCACTCCTGAAGCACATCGAATGCGTGTGCCAGGACATCATCGGCGTCGTCGGCAGCGTTCCTGGTCGTATCAATTTCCGCATTCATGGCAATGACGCCACCTCAGCACCCCTGATCGCCGGATCGAACACGCGATCGATCCAGCGCCCCCACGAGCCGAACTTTCGGAAATCCGAGCGAGCTATGCAGCAATCCGCCGGCGCAATGCACTGCTCACAAGAATGGGTCAGATGTTCAGACAACTAGCCACCCGAGTCAATGGCCGACTCGGGTCTGTCGTTGAATGAGCAAAGGTGCGGTTTGCGTGAAAACTAATATAGGTGAGGTATCGAGAACCGCCGCTGCGAGCTGCAACGCAAGAAATTTCCGTCGAGCGCGCCGTCATGAGATGGGCGCCTTTCATCAAGTGATATCGACTGCATCCGCTCGCGCACTACGCCGCCCGGCGGAGCATCAAGCGATCGCCACGAGCGCTCAACGCGCAACATGGATACGTCGATGCTGATAACCTGGCCAGGGTATTGATTAGCCGCGACGCTTACGTACAAATGTGGCGCAGAGGTCGTTGTCTCATCGCACGGTCGACTGGGAAACCATGACGGCAAGCCACTCCCAGTCCCACTGAGGAGAATATTGAGTGAGCGAATCCCTGAAGAGCCTATTGGACGACTACCAGCCCGGCCTGTCGCTGCCCGGGGCAGTTTATCGAGAGCAGAGTGTCTACGAGCGCGAGATCGACGCGATCTTCATGAAGTCGTGGCTTTGCGTCGGACATGGCAGCCAGATTCCCGAGCGCGGCGACTATTTCCTGTTCGAGATCGGGGCCGAATCCGTCATTCTCGTCCGCGATGGCGAAGGTCGCATCAACGCTCTGCTGAATCTCTGCCGCCATCGCGGCTCGCGCATATGCGACGACGCCACCGGCCACCAGACGCGCCTGGTATGTCGCTATCACGGATGGGCGTACGGCCTCGACGGCTCGCTGCGCGCCGCAAGCCGGATGCCCGAAGGCTTCGACAAGTCGTGTCATGGCCTGCATCGCCTGCAGGTGCGGCAGCTCGCCGGGCTCATCTTCATCAATTTCGATCCGAACCCGGTTGCCTTCGAAGCGATCGAGAACGATCTCAGCGCCCCGTTGGCGCCGTACCAACTGGATCGCGCCAAAGTCGCGTATCGAAAGAACTATCCGATCACCAGCAACTGGAAGCTGTGCGTGGAGAACTACTGCGAGTGCTACCACTGCCAGCCGGCTCATCCCGAATATTCGGTCGGCCACAGCCGTGCCGTCAGCGCGGCGGAGCAGGCCGAGATGCTGGAGCAGATCAAGCCTTGCTCCATAGCCGCCGGCCTCACGGACATGTTCTATCTGCGCAAGTCCTGGCTCGATGCCGGCGCACTCGGCACGGACCGCGGCTACAAGCGCTACGCCTTGATGCGCGGACACCAGACCGGCAGCCGGGACGGCAAACCGGTTGCGCCACTCCTTGGCACGCTCAAAAGCTACGACGGCGGCGCCACCGATCTGCACCTCGGACCTTTCATGTTCGGTCTGGCGTACTGCGATCACGTCGTGCTGTATCGCTTTACGCCGCGCGGACTGCGCAATACGGACTGCGAAATCATCTGGCTGGTGAACGGCGCCGCCGAGGAAGGCAAGGATTACAACCTCGACGACCTGACCTGGCTGTGGGACGTCACGACCATTGCCGACAAGACCATCATCGAGAGAAACCAGGCCGGCGTCGATTCGCGCTTCTACCGGCCCGGACCGCTGTCGGTGATGGAGGAGTTCACCGGCAAGTTCCTGCAGTGGTACGCCAAGACGATGGTTGCCGCGGCAGAGCAGCCGCAGGCAGCGCAACCATCCTGAAAGAGGCAAGACATGTCCGGTTCGATGGCTGTCGCCAGCCATCGAACCGGGAGCAGCTGCGCTCGGGCGGCGACACTCCCGCTCAATAGACGACGACGCTGCGGATGGATTCGCCGCGCGTCATGAGATCGAACGCCTCGTTGATCCGCTCCAAGGGCAACTTGTGCGTGATCAGCGAATCGATGTCGATCTTCTTCTCCATGTACCAGTCGACGATCTGCGGTACCTGGGTGCGCCCGCGCGCACCGCCGAACGCCGTTCCCTGCCATACGCGACCGGTAACCAGCTGGAACGGCCGCGTCGAAATTTCCTGACCCGAGGCGGCCACGCCGATGATGGTCGATACGCCCCAGCCCCGGTGGCAGCATTCGAGCGCCTGGCGCATCAGCGCCGTGTTGCCGACACATTCGAAAGAGTAATCCGCGCCGCCGCCGGTAAGATCGACGATGTGGCCCACCAGCTCACCCTTGATCTGGCTGGGATTGACGAAGTGCGTCATCCCGAACTGGCGCGCCAGGCTCTCGCGCGCCGGATTGAGATCGACACCGACGATCATGTTGGCGCCGGCCATCTTCGCTCCCTGAATGACGTTGAGCCCGATGCCGCCGAGCCCGAACACCACCACGTTCGCTCCCGCTTCCACCTTGGCCGTGAACAGCACCGCGCCGATGCCCGTGGTCACGCCGCAGCCGATGTAGCAGATCTTGTCGAAGGGCGCGTCCTCGCGCACCTTTGCCAATGCAATCTCAGGCAGCACCGAATAGTTGGCGAAGGTCGAACAACCCATGTAGTGCAGCACGGGCTGGTTCCGATAGGAGAAGCGGCTGGTACCGTCCGGCATCAGCCCCTTGCCCTGTGTCGCGCGAATTGCGGTGCACAGGTTCGTCTTGTGCGAGGTGCAGCTCTTGCACTCCCGGCACTCCGGCGTATAAAGCGGAATGACGTGGTCGCCCTTGCGGAGGCTTTTCACGCCCTCCCCCACCTCGACCACGACACCGGCGCCTTCGTGACCGAGGATGCAGGGGAACAGTCCTTCCGGATCGGCGCCCGACAACGTGTACTTGTCGGTGTGGCAGATGCCGGTCGCCTTGATCTCGACCAGCACCTCGCCCGCCTTCGGGCCCGCCAACTGTACGGTCTCGACGGATAGTGGCTGGCCCGCTTGGAAGGCGACAGCTGCACGAACATCCATGACCATCCTCCCTTTCAGGACTTCAGTACGCCCGACGCCTTGGCGACGTGAGTTGCGATGAAGTCCATCAGCGGCGGCGACAGACAATCGTAGGGCTCGAGCCCCAACGCACGCAGCCTGGCCCGCACCGCGTCCTGATTGGCCGGATCGGCACCCGACTCGATGATCGAGGAGACGAAGGCGGCGAATTGCGGCGCCGACCAGCCGGATTGCGGCGACAGTTCGGTGTGAATGAAGTCCAGGCCGAAAAACGGATGCTTGGCATTCTCGATCCGTCCGTACATGTGCACACCGCAGCCCTTGCAGGCGTAACGCTGAATCGTCGCGTTCCGGTCAACGATCGCGAGCTTCTCGCCGTGCTCGGCGACGGCGAGTTTGTCGCGAGGCACCACCGCGACCAGTGAGAACTGGGCGCCGCTCGGCTTCCAGCACTTGGTGCATCCGCAGGCATGATTGTGGGCGGATTGCGCCTTTACCGAGACGACGACTTTATCCGCAGGGCAATGGCACTGCAGTGTTCCGCCCGAGAAATCCTGCGCACCCGGCTTGACTCCACTGTCGATCGAAGGATGGATCGAAACGGTACCGCTCATGGCTGCCCCCTCAATCAAGTTTGATTCGCGCCGACTGTAAGGCTGGGTCGAAGCCGGTTCAATAGTGTGTCGCTCTCGACACACTCGGAGCCGACGCACGGCGCCTCAACACAGGTCAGGACGGATTCTGTGCTTGCCGAGCTTTCGATAGAGCGTTTTGCGGCCGATGCCGAGAGCGCGGGCAGCCTGACTGACATTCCAATCCCAACGCTGCAACGCCTCCAGCAGCACACCTCGTTCAGCAGCGGCAACCGCGGCACGCACGGGTCGGATTTCCTCTCTAGCAGCGCAACCGGGCGTCACCGCGGAAAACTGCACTCGCAAATAGTAGTGCTCATGGCCAGCACCTCCCTCGTAAGGCGGCCGACAGCGAAACACGGCTGGGTCACGCGACGACACGGCCTTGTCGACATCGCTTCCGAACAGCTCCTGCAGTGGCTTTCCGAATACTTGCTGCTGCGCACACACGCCGAGCAGGCGCAGCGCGGCCCGGTTGGCGCCCGTAACTCGGCCCTGGGCGTCGATACTGACGCTACCCTCCAGCGCAGTGCCGATGTGAAAGCGATTCGGACTGAAACTCACAATGCCTTCGTGCGCGGACTGTTGCAGCAGCCGATTCTCGATATCGAGGATGGCGAGATCGAGCAGCGCCAGCATCGGTGCGTGCGGCGGAAGGTTGTGGCAGGAGATGTCCAATGCCCCGAGCAGCTCGCCCCGAGGATGGAACACCGGCATGGCGAAACAAGTGAGCCCCTTGTTCTGCGCCAGGAAATGATGACTCTGCTCGATGACGACGGGCTCGCGATCCACCAGGCAAGTGCCCATGCCATTGGTGCCCTGCTCAGATTCGCTCCAGATGGCGCCAACACGCAATCCTCGCGCCTGCTGCGCGAATGCGGGCAACGCCATGTAGTGGAGAATCACGCCTTCCGCGTCCGTGAATATCGCGCAGAGGGTGCGGTCGAAAGCTGCGGAAAGCCGCAGCATCGCCGCACGCACGATGGCATAGGTCGCTCCCAACGCCGCACGCCGCCGGCTCAGCTCGGCGGAATCGACGATGGCCGGCGTTCTGGGCTGCGCCGGATCCAGCGAATGCTGTTCGAAGCAGCGACGCCAGGAACGCATCACGCGCTGCTCGGCCTGAGCGCCAATCCTCAAGTAGGGTACGGCAGATTCGACCAGCTGACGCTGGCCAATCGAACTCACCGGCAGTTGGGTCGAGTACTTCACCGTGTTCCTCTTGCTCGGGAAACATCGATCATTGCCCGCCGCACACAGCCCCGCCCCGAAATGCCCCGGGGAGTCAGGTCGGCAGCGGCTCGATCGACTTGAGCGGCACGGACTCATCTGCAAGCAATGCTGCGTCGACAAGGCGGTGGCTCGTCAGCAGGCGCTTCGCCATCATGAATTCCTGCGGGCGGTTGACGGCATCGCAGGCGATGAGGCGCTGCTGCTGCAGATAGAAGGCGGCAAATGAACGGCCGCCGGTCGAACCACGCAACACGACCTGATCGTAGCCGCTGGACAGGCCAGCGATCTGTAGCTTCAGGTCGTATTGGTCCGACCAGAACCAGGGTATCTTGTCGTGCACGGTCGGCTTGTCGAGCATGTTGAGCGCGGCCGTTCTGGCCTGTTCCACCGCGTTGTCCACCGATTCCAGGCGCAGCCGGCGACCGTAGTGCGGGGAGGGGTGGCTGCAGCAGTCGCCGGCCGCGAACACGTTCGGGTCGCTGGTGCGGCAGTACTCGTCCACCCGCACACCGTTCTCGCAGGCGATTCCGGCGTCGCGCGCCAGTTCTGCGTTCGGGATGGCGCCGACGCCGACGATGACCACGTCGGCTTCGTAGGCGGTGCCGTCGGCGCATGCCACGCGCTCGACGCTGTCGCCGCCTTCGAGACACGACACCAGCGTATTGCAGATAATCTTCACGCCATGCGCGCGGTGCTCGGCCATGTAGAAATCCGACACCAACGGCGCGACCACGCGGTTCATGGCGCGATCCGCCATTTCCAGGATGGTTACCTCGCAGCCGGCCTTGCGGGCGGAGGCGGCGGTTTCCAAGCCGATGTAGCCACCGCCCACGATGACCACGCGCGCCTTGGGCTTCAATTGCGGGCGGATCTCGTTCCCGTCGGCGATGTTGCGCAGGCCGTGGACCCGGCCGAGGTCGGCGCCGGCGCAACTG
>JBDHQY010000439.1:0-2895 GCA_039807315.1 Steroidobacter sp.
TGGAGCTCACGCGTGCGCTCAAACGCGACAAGGAAACCCAGGAAGTGCCGGTCATCATGCTGACCGCACGCGCCGAGGAGCAGGACAAGGTCATGGGTTTGGACAGCGGCGCCGACGACTATGTCACCAAGCCGTTCTCGCCGCGTGAGCTGTTGGCTCGTATCAATGCCGTGCTACGCCGTGCGGCCAACGGCAGCAGCGAGGAAGTGATCGAAGCGGAAGGCTTGGTGCTCGATGCCGCCAGCCATCGCGTCACGGTGGGCGATCGCACCGTGCAACTCGGCCCCACCGAGTATCGGCTGCTGTCATTTTTCATGACGCACGCCGAACGGGTGTACAGTCGCGCCCAGCTACTGGATCGAGTGTGGGGCGGCAATGTCTATGTGGAAGAGCGCACGGTCGATGTGCATATCCGTCGGCTGCGCAAGGCGCTCGAAGCGTTCAGCTACGATCGCTTCATCCAGACGGTGCGCGGCTCGGGCTACCGGTTCTCGACGCGCGCGGAGTAAGGCGTGAGGTTCTACAGCGGAATCTCCTCCGCTGGTTGGAAGGCCGTTCTGCGGCTGGCCATCGTCATGAGCATCACACTGCTGATCGGACTCGCGTCCGGCCGCGTGGCGCTGGTGTTCGCCGTGGTGCTGGCGATCTATCTGTGCATCCAGATCTGGAACCTGCTGCGGCTGGATCGCTGGCTGCGGCGACGACGCATGGAGATGCCGCCGGACATCAACGGTCCGTGGGGCGAGGTGGTCGCCATCATCGACCGGCTGTATCGCCGCAAGCAGTACCACAAGGCGCAAGTGACCGGCCTGCTGCGCGAATTCCGCCGCCTCACCAGCGCCATGCCCGAAGGCGCGGTGCTGCTCGGGCCCGAGCACGAAATCCTCTGGTTCAACGGCCGCGCCGCCAGCTGGCTCAACCTGCACCGCAAGCGCGATTTCGGCATCCGCATCGAGAACCTGGTGCGGCATCCGGTATTCATCGAGTATCTGAAGACGGGCCGCCCGGCCGAAGGCGTGGTCGTCTACGAGCCCGGCGAGAACGGGCGCTGGCTGTCGTTCACCATCGTGAGAACCGGCGGCGAGCAGCGTCAGCTGCTCATCGTGCGCGACGTCAGCCGCGAGATGCGCATCGAATCCATGCGCAAGGACTTCGTCGCCAATGCCTCGCACGAGCTGCGCTCGCCGCTGACCGTGATCAGCGGCTATCTGGATGCGCTTGCCGACGATCCGCAGCTGGACCCCGCCTGGAGCTCGCCGGTGCTGGAACTGCGCCGTCAGGCCGAGCGCATGGGCGGCATCATCAATGGCCTGCTGGAGCTGTCGAAGCTGGAATCCGGCGAGCGCCGTCAGCCGGAACAGCCGCTCGACATCGGCGGCATGCTGGCGCTGCTGCGTCGTGAGGTGACATCGCTGGAGCGTCGGCCGCGCCATGTCACGCTGCGGCTGGACAGCACGGACTGGCTGCTCGGCGTGGAAAACGAGATCCACTCCATCCTTTCCAACCTGCTATCGAACGCGGTGAAGTACACACCGGCCGACGGCGAGATCGAGCTGCGCTGGTGGACCGACCGCAGCGGTGCACACGTGTCGGTGCGCGACACCGGAGTGGGCATCGCGCCCGAACACCTGCCGCGGCTCACCGAGCGCTTCTATCGGGTCGATTCGGGACGCTCGCGCGACAAGGGCGGCTCGGGGCTGGGTCTCGCCATCGTCAAGCATTCGCTGCAGCGGCATGAAGGCACGCTGAGCGTCGCAAGCGTCGAAGGCCGCGGCAGTACCTTCACCTGTCATTTCCCTGCGCATCGCATAGTGCCGCGCCCCGATGCGGCTCGCGACGAGCGCGAAGCGAATCACACGGCGCAGGCGTGAGCGGCGTCGCCGCTCTCTCGTCATCTGTTCGTAACAGGTCTGCTGGCGCTCGCAATCGGGCGTCCGCTGCAATCTTCTTGTAACACGCTCTCCGTATAACGTTCGCACGACGTATCGCCGCGAGGTCGCAACAAGCACCGCTGCTTGGGCAACGGCGAGTTGCAGGTCGTGAGTTCGTACAACCAAGAGACTGGAGAGCTACTGTGAAGAACGTGCTGATTGCCGCTGCCGTTTCGGCCGCGCTGTATCTGCCTGCCGGCGCCTTCGCCGCTACCAGCCCGGACGATCTGGCGCAGATCCGCGGGCAGCTGCAGGGGCTGATGCAGCGTGTCGACAAGCTCGAGCAGGAGAACGCTGAACTCAGGGTGGAGAACGGGCAACTCAAGTCGCAGGGCGATTATCTCAAGGCGGAGGCCAAGGGCCTGCGCAAGGACACCGCGGCGCTGCAGTCGGATACCGCGAAAGTGAAAGGTACCGATTGGGCCGGCCGCATCGCCATCAAGGGCGACCTGCGCTATCGCCACGAGCAGATTTCCGATCCGACCCGCCGTACCGCCCCCGGCTTCGATGAAGACCAGACGCGTCATCGCATCCGCGCGCGCCTGGGCTTCGATGCCAAGGTCACCGACAACGTCGTGGTCGGCCTGCAGGTGGCCAGCGGCGGCGAGGATCCTCGCTCTTCCAACCAGACGCTCGGCGGTTCCAGCTCGCGCAAGGCGATCGGTCTGGATCTGGCCTACTTCGACTGGAAGTTCGCCGACTGGGGCGATCTGATCGGCGGCAAGATGAAGTATCCGTTCGTGCGTCCCGGCCAGAGCCTGTTCTACGACGGCGACATCAACCCCGAGGGTCTGGCGGTCGCGTTCAATCGCGGCATGTTCTTCGGCAGCGCCTATGGCTTCTGGATCGACGAGCGCAACAACGTGGCACCGGCTTCGTCCACCACGGCCACCAGCTGCATCGCGACCAGCGGTCGTTGCAGCAAGGACGTATATGTCCTGGGCGGCCAATTCGGTGCGCGTGC
>JBDHQY010000440.1:0-2890 GCA_039807315.1 Steroidobacter sp.
AGCACTTCGACCACCGCGGCGTCCTCGGGCACGGTGACGAACTTGGCCCACACCGCCAGACCCGGCGCCAGCATGGCGGCGATGCCTACCGAGGTGATGATGGTCAACCATCCTTCGAGCTTCTTGTTCTCGGGCTCGTAGTGCGCCTTTTCACCGCCCTGACGGTGGCGGTAGCGGATGATGGCGTACGCCAGGAACAGGTTGACCACGACGAACACCGCCCCGGTGACCCAGAAGGTCACGTGCACGGTGTCGTCCATCATCTGCCAGTTGGAGGCGATCGGTGTGAACCACCACGGGCTCAGGAAATGAAACAGCACCGTGCCGAGCACCAGCAGGATCAATACCACTGCGAACACCATCTGCTTGCTCCTCGTCGCTGAGTCTCAAGCCAGGGCCCCTCGTCGGATCGATCGTCAGGTCTGTCTCTGGGTCTGCGGCGCTGCGTGCGGGGCAGCAGGCTCGGAAACGCGCGCCACGTCGCTGAACGGGTTGACGAAGTGCGTGTCGACCGCGACCAGCTCGGCTTCCGGATGCCGCTCCTGCATCATCCGGCGCACCTGGTCCTCGCGTGGCCGGCGCACGTAAACCAGGATCAGGTATTTGCCGGCCTCGATGTCGTCATGGAAACGGGCCAGCTTCTTGTTCTCGCTGGCGATGCCGGTGAGGCCGCCTTCCCAGGCGCCGAACAGCGTGGCGACGCCCACCAGGGCGGCGTACACCAGGGTCGGGATTTCGATGTTGGGGCCGAACGGCCGGAAGTACATGAGCGCGGCAACGCCGGCCAGACCGACCAGTAGGCCCACGGCGGCGCCGATGAAGCCGTTGCGCAGGACGTCCAGCGTCTCGAGGTAATTGCTGGAGTGGATGTGCTGCTGCTTCAGGCCCGACTCATCCTTGCAGATGACGTGCAGGTAGAAGTCCTTGATGCCGATCTCATGCAGGTCGTCCGAGACGTCATGAGTGCTGGAGAGCGTGGGCGCAAGAAAGTAGAGACATTTCATGGCTTCCCCCGGTGCAGAACGAGTTTCAACGATGTGGCGGGCAGTACCTCTTCATTGCTCCCCTGGTCTTTCGGGTCCGGGAAGCCGGCGATCCATCGAGCGGACCTGCGGTCGCAGCGATCCGCCGGATCGACAAGGCGGAATGCGGCTGCAGGCGATCATGGACGGCATCGCTGGCGTGACGGGCGGGATTCCTCGGGGCCGAAGGACAGTCGGCCCGAGTGTCTCACAGCGTTTTTCGCATGGGAAGAGAATCCCCGAGGCCGTGCATCGGGGAAATCGCTATGGGACCGGCTAGCCGATATGCGATAGCTTGAGCAGTTTCTTGAGGTCTTCCAGCAGACCGCGCGAATGCGCGTCCGGCGTGTGGCTCATCATGAGATTGCCGAGCGGATCGACGATGTAGATGCGGCCGGTGGCCGGCGTCGGGAAGACGGCCAGCAGCTGCCGGCCGGCCGCGTCGTCGGCCCGGGCCGCGATCAGGTCCGGATGCTCGGTTTCCAGGTAGGTTCGGTCGCAACAGTCGCCGGTGACCAGGAACACCCGCTGGATGCGCGTCATGTCGTCCCCGAGGGCCAATCGTGTCTGACGCGTCAGGAGCAGCGCTTCACGGCACTGCGTAGCGCATGGCCCATCGCCGATGTACACGACCGTCCACTTGCCGCGCCACAGTCCGCTGTCGAGGCTGGCCCCGGATGCCGACGTCAGTGTCAGCTGCGGCAGCGGCCGGGCCGGATTGATCAGCTGGCCATGATTGGTGCTGCCGGCGGGACGCCAGCCGTTGGTGCCGTAATACAGCAGAAACGATACGGCGAGGGGTGCGAAGAAGAGAGCGATCAGCAGCCACAGCTGCGAGCGGCGACGTGGAGTCGCGGAATCGGTCGTGTTGTTCATCGGGCGTTGCATCGAGCCGTTCGTCGAAATCCCAGGATCAGATAAATCACCACGGCGGTGGCCGCCAGGGCGAACCATTGGACGGCGTAGGCCAGGTGTCGTTGCGGCCCGAATTCGGAGCCGGAGTCGAAGTACATCTGCGCGGCGCGCTCGTAGCCGTTCGGCTGCGCCGGATCGAGCAGGATCAGCCCCTCGAGCAAGGGTCGACCCAGCGCTTTCTCCACGGCGGCATGCTGCGGAAAGTTCATCACGCGCGGCCAGCCGCCCGCCGGCATTTCATCTGCATTGCCGAGCACGACGCCGGCGCGCGGCAGGATATCGAGTCGGCCGATGAGGGTCCGCGGATCGGCGGGGACGGTCACATCGGGCAGAGCGTCGCGTGTCGCGCCGAGCGCGAGCCAGCCCCGGTCGACCAGAACCGTTCCGCCCTGCTCCAGCTCGAACGGCGTAACCACGCGATAGCCCGGCTGGCCGCGCTCGGACGGCATGTTGTCGAGCAGGATCTGGTGCACCGGATCGTAGTGCCCGTGCGCACGGACCTGCTGATACCGCGGCAGCGTACCGGCAACGGCCGCGCTCAGATCGACCGTCGAGTGCTGCCCCGCTGCGTATAGGTCCGCCAGCGCCTGCTTCTCGTCGGCACGATGCAGTTGCCAGAAGCCGAGCCGCGCGAACAAGCCGACACCGACGATCGTCAGCAGCGTGGCGAACAGCGACGGAGAAAAGCGCCGGGTGGCCTGGCCGGTGCTCACGATATACTGCTCGTGGCGAGCGTCCTTCGCCCCTCAATCCCCAGCGCCATGCCCCTCATCAAGATTCTCATCGTGCTGTGCCTGATCGGCATTCTGATCAGCCTCGGTTCCGGCATGTTCCATCTGGTCAACGACAAGGGCGGGTCGAAGAAGATGGTGAAGGCGCTCACGGTGCGGGTGGCGCTGTCGGTGGCGCTGTTCATCCTGCTGCTGCTGGCCTGGTCGCAGGGGTTGCTGCAG
>JBDHQY010000441.1:0-2878 GCA_039807315.1 Steroidobacter sp.
TGCTTCGATGCAGCGTCGGGCATTCTCGCGAATGTCGGTCTGATTGGGCGAGAGCTTGGTGATCAGCGGTTTCCTGGTCACCGCGCGACAAGCGGCCACCACGCGCGCCGACATTTCGGGATGGTTGCCGAACTGCACGCCGCCTTCCTTGATGTTCGGACACGAGATGTTGATCTCGATGGCGTCGATCGGCGAATCCTCGAAGCGGCGGGTCACCTCGACGTAGTCTTCGATGGTCGAGCCGCAGACGTTGGCGAAGAAGCGGGTCTCGCCGAAATCCAGGCTTGGCAGGATCCTGGTGACGACGTGATCGATGCCGGGATTCTGCAAGCCGATCGCGTTCAGCATGCCCATCGGCGTTTCGTAGACCCGGTGCGGCGGATTGCCCAAGCGGGGCTCGCGTGTCGTGCCCTTCAGCACGATGCCGCCGGCGTCGCGATTGGAGAAGCCTTCGACCCGCGTGTATTCCTCGCCGAAACCCACGCAGCCCGAAAGCAGCACGATGGGCGAAGCGAGCTTCAAGCCGCAGAATTCAAGCGCCAGGGATGGGGCAGCTGTCATGGAAGCAGACCGTTACTTGATTGCCGGAAGTTTAGCGGAAAGGGTGCGATCCTCCGAACCCGCGGTATCACGCTGAGCCGGCGCGGCTTATCCGTCTCATGGCGCGGCCCTGGTGCGGTTGGGATGGATTCCCGCCGCGCCGGCAATGACAATGCAGTTCGCTGCGAAGGCCTTGCCGAAGTGTTCCATCTCATTCTTTATCAGCCGGAAATCCCGCCGAACACCGGCAACGTGATCCGCATGAGCGCCAATGCCGGCGCGCGCCTGCATCTCATCCGGCCGCTCGGATTCGACATCAGCGAAAAGGCGGTGCGGCGCGCCGGGATGGACTACTCGGAGCTGGCGCACATGCAGGTCTGGGATTCGCTGCCGCAATGCATGGCGGCATTGAATTCGCCGCGCTGGTTCGCGATCTCGACCCGCGGCGTGAGGCGCTACGATCAAATCGAATTCGCGCCGGGCGATGCTTTCCTGTTCGGGCGGGAGACCCGTGGACTGCCTCAGGAGATCATCGATTCCTGCCCGTCCTCGCAGCGGCTGCGGATTCCGATGCGACCGGGTAATCGCAGCCTCAATCTGTCGAATGCGGTTGCGGTGGTGACTTACGAAGCCTGGCGGCAGCTGGGATTCGCCGGCGCGGATAGCGCCGGGTGAACACGATCCCGGCGGGAGCACATGTTCCTTGCGACTCGAGATGAGGGCATGCACCCTTCCGGGCCGCTGGCTCTCGCCGCGCGATTTGCCATGCCGCTCAGGTTTTGTCGGCTTCCGGTTTCAGCGCCCGGCTCATGAGCTCTTTCACGGCCGCCTTGGGCGTCAGGCCCTCGTGCACCACTCGATACAACTGTTCGCAGATAGGCATTTCCACGCCGGCGCGGGTCGCGACCTCCCGCACCGCGCGCGCTGCCAGCACGCCCTCGACGACCTGACCGATGGCTTTCTGTGCGGCTTCGATGCTTTCACCGGCGGCCAAGGCCAGTCCGAAGCGTCGATTGCGCGACTGGTTGTCGGTGCAGGTCAGCACCAGATCGCCCAAGCCGGCCAGGCCCATGAAGGTTTCCCGGTTCGCGCCCAGCGCGAGCCCCAGCCGGGTCATTTCAACCAGGCCGCGTGTGATGAGCGCGATGCGTGTGTTGGCGCCGAACCCCAGGCCGTCGGAGATCCCTGCGCCGATGGCCAATACATTCTTGATAGCGCCGCCGATTTCTACGCCGATCACGTCGCTCGAGGTGTAAGCGCGGAAGTTGAGTCCGGAAATGGCGTGTGCCAGCTCGTGCGCGAAATTCTGATCGCGGGTTGCGATGGTCATCGCAGTCGGCAGACCGGCGCCGACTTCGCGTGCGAAGGTGGGGCCGGAAATCACGGCGCTGGGAACGTGCGCCCCGAGCACTTGTTCCGCAACCTGGTGTGGCAGCAGACCGGTCGCCAGCTCGAAGCCCTTGGTGGCCCAGGCCAGGCGCATGTCGCCGGCCTGATGCCGGGCGATTTCCTCGAGCATGCCGCGCAAGGCGTGACTGGGTACGGCGACGACCACGTCGCGATTGACGCGCAACACCTGCGCCAGATCCGTTTCTACAGCGAGGCCGTCGGGAAAAGCCGCTTCGGGCAAGTATCGTGAATTGCGACGCTGCCTTGACAGTTCGGCAAGATGCGCCCGATCGCGTCCCCACAACGTGGTGACGCAACCGGTGCGCGCGAACTGAATGGCGAGCGCCGTACCCCAGGAACCCGCACCCAGTACCGCGACTCTGGCGGCCGATGCGGACGCCGGGGATTTGCGCATCTCCGGCGTGTGACTCATGGCTCGAGCTTTAATTCACCGAAGCCGCCGGCGGTTGCGGCTGCTCCTGCTGCGCCTGGGCCGCGGCCTGATTGAACAGGGACTCGAAATTGACCGGCGGCAGCAGGAACGGCGGAAAGCCGCCCTTGGTCAGCAGGTCCGAGATCACCTGGCGGGCATACGGCAGCAGGTAATTCGGGCAGAAAATGCCCAGCAGCCGCTGCGCGTCGGCCGCCGGCACGTTGCGCAGGCCGAAGGCACCGGCCTGCTGCAGTTCCACCAGCCACATGGTCTTCTCCGACGCCTGCGCTTCGACGCGCACCGTCAGCACGACCTCCTTCAGGTCGCTGCCCAGGTCGTTCACCGAGGTGCTGAGGTTCAGATTGATGGTCGGATTGCCGGCGTTCGGCGCCAGCCGCGGGCCGGCCGGCGACTCGAACGACACGTCCTTCACATACACCGCCTGCGGAGCGAACTGGGGCGCATTGGGATCGACGGCCTGGCCGTTCGATGCGGGTACTTCGTCAACCATGATCA
>JBDHQY010000442.1:0-2868 GCA_039807315.1 Steroidobacter sp.
GGTAGTCGAAGCCCAGGCTGTACTGGTCGCGCTCTTCCTTGTATTGGCTGGCGCCGCTCACCTGCACGTCGATGGAGGCGCTGCTCACCATGTCCATGTAGTAGTTGGCGCTGACCGAATACTTCTCGGCCATGGTCTTGCGCACCAGCAGCGACGGGCCGTGAATGGTGACGCCGCCGCCTTCATAGCGATGGTAGAGCAGGTCGGCGCGGTCCTCGGGCAGAACCCCGGCGTGCGCAACGAGCGGCAGCCAGACCATCGCCAGCAGCGACAGCCATGCAAGGATCATCGATCGAAGGCCGGCAGCGGACCGGAGAGTGCCTTGCATGCAGGCCGATCGTCCGTGGCTCATCTCAATTGCATCCGCAGCCGCCGCCGCTGCTGCCCAGCGCGCCGCGTGCGCCTTCGCGCGCTTCGTACACGTGATCGATATAGGCACTGGAAACCGGGTTCAGGTCGAAGGACATGATCGGGTCGGCCAGCGCCTGGCGCTCGTAAGGCTTGACCCAGGGCTCGATGTTGCCGCAGGCGCTCAGGGCGAACATGACGAGCGCGGCGGCGGCGCAGCGGGTGGAGCCGCTGGCTGCGAGGCACATGACTCTCTTGCGCAGGGACGGAGACGGTGCGCGAGCCGCACCGGGTAATTGCCGCGAAGTGTCTGTCGTCGCCACGGTCCGCCTCGCTATTCTTTCAGCAGCGCCCGCACCTGGTTCAGGTACTCGCTTTCGTCGCCGGGCTTGTAGCCGCGGTGCAGGTAACGCACGTTGCCCTTGCGATCGATGAACACGGTGCTGGGCATGGAATCGACCTGATAGAGCTGGCTGACCTTGTTGTCCTTGTCGTACAGCACCGGGAAGGTCACCGGCGTCTGCGCCAGCCATTTGTCGGCCGCCGCGGTATCGGCCTCGACGTTCACGCCCAGCAGGGTGAAGCCGAGCGAGCCGTAGCGTTTGTGCATCTGGTCGAGCAGCGGCATTTCCTGGCGGCACGGGCCGCACCAGCTGGCCCAGAAATTGAGCATCACCACCTGGCCCTTGAGCTGTTCGAGCGACACGCTGTCGCCGCTTCGCGACGGCAGGGTGAAGCCGGGTGCAATCGAGGTGCTCGCGCCGACCAGCGAGCAAACGCTCGCCAGTGCCGCGAAAGCCGTTACGCGCACCAGACGGGTCAATGAGGACGAACGCATGACCTAACCTCTTCCATACCTGCCCGTTTCATCCTCGCTCAGAAATAAACCGACAAACCGAGATGCGCTTCCAGATTATTGACGATCTTCTTCTTGCCCAGCAGATCGGTATCGAAAATGTAGTCACGCACATCGAAATGCACCGCGATCCAGTCGGAAGGCAGGATGCGGTAGCCGAAGCCGGCGTTGACCGTGAACAGATCGTCGCCGCCGAAGCGCGTGCTGCCGATTCCCGCCACCAGGTAGAAAGCGGTGTTGTACGCCCGATTCTTGCCGACGAATACCTCGCCTGGCAAAGCGTTCCATCCTGCCGACAGGCCGTAGTAGGTGTAGTCGCGCTCGCTGTCGGTGAGGATTTCGGCCGACCCCGACAGGTTCTCGTAGCTGGTGCGCCCGGCGCGCGAGCGGCCGAGCGAGGCCTCGAGGAAAAAGTCCTCGGTCAGGTTGTAGGCGAAGCGCGCGCCGTAGACTGCGTTGCTCTCGAAGTCCTCGATGCTCAGGATGCCGCCGTAGACGCCGATCTCGAAGTCGCTGGCTTCGATCCGGGGGCGTTTGATCTGGCGGCGCTCGACCTGCGGCTCGATGATGGATTTGTCCACATCATCCGCGGGCGGCTGCGCCGCCGCGACCGTTTCCGGCGCGGCGGCGCGATGGCGTTGGAACATGGAACAGCCCGGCAACACCGCGACGGCGAGCAGGGTCAGAAAAAGAAGGCGAAACCGAGATACTTCCATTCGTCCACTTCCTCGTTGTCGTTGCGGCTCGTGAATACGATGTTGTGCCGATATTCCGAGCGCAGCATGAAACGGCGCGTGAGATAGAACTGCAGGCCGCCACCGACGTAGCCGATCTGGTCGGTGCGATCCTCGGCCCGCACCAGCGTCGACTTCGGATCGATGTAGATGACGCCGGTGCCGAGCGTGAAATAGGGCGACAGGCGCCACTCCGGCACGAACAGGTGCATCAGGCCGAGGGTGGCGCTGTAGCCGTTGGAGATGTCGCCGAGCATGTGATTGAGCGTCAGCTCGATCGACAGGTTGTCGCTGAAGGCGTAGCCGCCGAACATGGAGATCAGGCTGGCGCCGCCGAAATCACCGGCCATCACGCCGGCCTGCCAACGCCGGCTCAGGTAGTTCGCGCGCGCCGGCTCCTGCAGGTCGAGCGGTTCGCCGGTGGGCGCCAGCGTGGCCAGCATCTGCTCGCGCGCCACCCAGCCTTCGATGTCGCGGTCGGTGCGTACCTGGAACCAGTCGGTGCGGCGCTTGACGATGACGACTTCCTGACCGCGCTCGATCACGTGGAAGACGGGATAGCCGCGCCCCGGACCCGTGTGCAGTTCGATGAACGGGTCGGCGATCAGGATCTTCTGCAGTTTCTCTCCGGCTGGTGCGCTCGCTGCGAACATGACCAGCAGCAGCAACCACAGCGAGGACGGGCGGCGCATCAATTCTCCGGAGCGGCAAACGGATTGTTGTAGTACTGGGCGCCGATATCGAGCCATTCCGCCAGCAGTTTGAGCTCGGCCGGGGTCAGATAGCCGCGATGATCCACGGTGCCGCCACCTGCGTCAAACTTCTGGAAGAAGCGGCTCGAGGCGGCCGCGCCGGCCGCGCTCATCGAAGCCGGCACGTTGCGATAGGCGATGCAGGTCACTACCGCGGTGTCCGGATCGACCTGGGTCT
>JBDHQY010000443.1:0-2865 GCA_039807315.1 Steroidobacter sp.
CTACGGCGGCACTTCGATGGTGACCCTCATGGCGGGTTTCGGTATCCTCATGTCGCTGTGCGCGAAGCGCAAGCTCGTGGGTCATTGATCCCCTGCGTCCGCAGATCGCGACCGGCCGTCTGCGCCGCTCGCGTCAACACTCATCCACCACGCCTTAGGAGCGACGTGATCCGACTGCCCTTGTCCACTCTTCTCTGCGCCCTATGCAGCGTTCCGGCCCTGGCGCTCGACAGCAACCGCGCCGACGTACGCGAGTTCATCGAGGAAATGAGCCGCGACTACAGCTTCGACCGCAACGAACTGACACAGCTGCTGGCACAGGCCGAAACCAAGCAGTCCATCCTCGATGCGATCAGCCGCCCCGCCGAGCGCGTGGTGCCCTGGTATGAATATCGGCAGCAGTTCCTCAACGACACACGCATCCGTCAGGGCACGAGCTTCTGGCGCAGCCATGCGCAACGGCTGGCGGCAGTCGGAGACGAAGGCATCGCGCAGACCATCGCCGGCATCCTTGGAGTCGAGACTTCCTACGGGCGCATCACCGGCCGCTACCGCGTCATTGATTCACTGACGACGCTGGCCTTCGATTATCCGCCGCGCTCCGCTTTCTTCCGCAAGGAGCTGCAGCAATTCCTGATTCTGGCGCGTGAAGAAGCGGTGGATCCAAAGACTGCACTGGGATCGTACGCCGGAGCGATGGGCTCGCCGCAGTTCGTCTCCAGCAGCTACCGCAATTTCGCCGTGGACGCGGACGGCGACGGGCGCCGCGATCTGTGGTCGAGCTGGGCCGACGTGATCGGCAGCGTCGCCAACTACCTGCGCGTACACGGCTGGCGCGACGGTGAGCTGGTGCTCGCCGAAGGAACGCTCACCAGCCCCGATCTGGCCGCCTTCGACACTTCGACCATCGCACTGAACGAATCGGTGCAGTCGCTGCGCGACAAGGGCGTGCGCTTCGCGACCACCCTGCCGGCCGATGCGCCCGCCATGCTGATCGTGGCGCAGGGCAAGGACGGCCCGCTGTATCGAGTGGGCTTCAACAATTTCTACGTCATCACCCGCTACAACCGCAGCAACATGTACGCAATGGCGGTGCACGAGCTGGGCCGTGCGGTGCGCGCCACGATCCCGGTTGCGGAACGCTAGATGACTTCCGGACGCATGCAACGAGCTTTCAGCAGATCACCTTTGCCGCTGGTTGCGATTGCAACCGCCGCCTTGCTCGCTGGCTGCGTCGGTACACCCAAGCGCTCTCCATCCGGGCCGAAAACGCCCCCCGCCGTCATACCCCAGGCGCCACAAGACATCGCGGCGATTCCGGATGCGGTGCCGCGCGCCGAGCCTCTCTCCACAAGGGGCAATCCACGGTTCTACGAGGTGCTGGGCAAACGCTACTTCGTGCTGCCGACGGCAGCCGGCTACGTCGAACGCGGCGTCGCCTCCTGGTATGGACCGGGCTTTCACGCGGCACAAACCTCCAACGGTGAACCGTACGACATGTACGGCATGACCGCGGCACACAAGACCCTGCCGCTGCCCACTTACGTGCAGGTCACCAACCTCGCCAATGGCCGCAGCGTGATACTGCGCGTCAACGATCGTGGGCCGTTCAAGGACGGCCGCATCATCGACCTGTCCTACACGGCGGCCGCGAAACTCGACATCCTGCGCGCCGGTACGGCTTTCGTCGAAGTGCGCGCACTGACACCGGAGCCGGCGCCAGGCCAGGCATCGACTGCGGCGACCGACGCCGCACCAGCGGTACGCGAGCTGTTCGTGCAGGCCGGCGCCTTCGGCAATGAAGCCAACGCTTCGAAGCTGCTGGCTCAATTGCGCTCGCAAGGTGTCGACAAAAGCTTCATTCGCCAGGATCGGCTCAACGGACAGATCCGCTACCGCGTCCGGGTCGGCCCCATCCCCAACGTCGCTGAATTCGATCGGGTCATCGCGCGGCTGAAGACGCTGGGCATTGCCGACCCGATCCTCGCGCCCGAGGACTGAATGCGCCGTGCCCAATAGAATTCCGTCTTTGCCGCTTCACCCGTAATGATGCCGATCATGCCCCAAGACCCGTGCACGGTGGCCGTGCTGCCCTTGCTCGCTGCGGGCAGCGGTGAGCCTGTCCAGCTGATGGGACTCGAAGCTCGCCGCGCAAACCACCTCCAGCAAGATCACGCAGCCAACCGCAACGACCTGCTGCAGCGCAACCCCACGGGGGACGGCATGAAAACCGTCCATACCGAGAGCGTCGGTTACTGCCTGGTGCCTTCGACCATACGCGATCGCATGCGGCTGGTTTCGGTCGTGATGGACTCGCCCCGCGCTCGCGACGATGCGAGTTCGGCATTGCTGAACTACGGCTTCCGCTTCTACGAGATCCGACGCCTGCTCGCCGGCGGCCAGCCTGTGGTCACCGCCAGGGTCGGGAAAGGCGATGCGGACGAAGCGAATTTCGGGGTGATGCAGAATGTGTTCGTGACCTTCCCTCGCGGCCAGGAGAACACGCTCAGCGCTGTTGCCGATATGCCGCAGCCGCTGCTCGCACCGCTCCCCATGAACAGCAATGTCGGCAAGCTGCGCGTACTTCAGAACGGTCAGCCGGAGGGCACCTATGCACTGCACCCTGTCGCGGACGTACCACAGGCCGGCCTGTTCGGCCGCGTGATCGACAACGTGAAGCTCTGGCTGAATTGATGCCGCTGCCCATCTGCTACCTGAACGGTGAATACCTGCCGCTGGCGCAAGCGAGAATCTCGCCGCTGGACCGCGGATTCCTGTTCGCGGACAGCGTGTACGAAGTGCTGCCGGTTTTCGACGGGCGCATGTTCCGCTTCCGGGAGCACTTCGACCGCCTGGCGCACAGCC